>JAYTVY010000121.1:0-2656 GCA_043743755.1 Bryobacterales bacterium
CCATGCAGCCACTACGAGGGCCTTCACCTATTTAGATTCAGTGGGGGCGCGAGAAGATGCCGTGCCGAGCCGGAATTTGCTATGTAAGGCACCCTACAAAACAGGGGGTCATTACTCGTACCGTAGCGCCGAAAGGGGGTCCACGCGGACGGCGCGCCGGACAGGGAGCAGGACCGCAACCACGGCCATCAAGGTCATCAAAACGAGCCCCGCGATCAGCGAGAAAGCGTCCATTGGCTTCAGCCCGAAGAGCAGCGATTGCAGATAGCGGCTTAGCCCGAGGGCGATGGGGACGCCGGCAACGAGGCCGAGACCGACCAGAATCAACGCGTCGCGGAGCACCATCCAGATTACGGCATGCCGGCTGGCTCCCAAGGCAATGCGGATTCCAATTTCCCGCGGCGGATCCCGGCGCGCGGCGAAGGAAGCTCATGCGCGAGCTTGCCGTCGCGGAATTCCACGCGGCAATTGGCGCAACTACCCACCGCGCACCGAGCCGCGCGCGTCAGCAAGCGTGGGTTAATTGGGGGGGCGTAAAATGATCGGCTGTCGTTGCGCTTCCTTGCGGTCGCGGCACGGTGACGGAGCGCGGCGGGTATCCTGGAACGAGTGCGGGCAATTCACGTTATTGGCGGGGGGCTGGCGGGGTCGGAAGCGGCATGGCAGATTGCGAACGGGGGCGTCGACTGTGTGCTGCATGAGATGCGGCCAGTGCGGCAGACGGCTGCGCACAAGACGGACCGGCTGGCGGAACTGGTGTGCAGCAACTCGCTGAAGAGCGAATCGGAGAACACCGCGCCGTGGCTGCTCAAAGAGGAACTGCGGCGAGCGGGATCGATGCTGCTGGATGCGGCCGCACGGGCGCGAGTGCCGGGCGGGCACGCGCTGACAGTGGATCGCGACGTCTTCGGCGAGGAGGTGCTGCGCGCCATTGAAGCGAATCCGCGGATTGAGCTGCAGCGGGAAGAAGTAGTTTCGATCGATCCGGATGCTATCACGGTGATCGCCAGCGGTCCGCTGACCAGCGATGCGCTGGCCGCCGAGATTGCGCGGCTCACTGGCGTGGAACGGCTATTCTTCTACGACAGCATCAGTCCGATTGTGGACGCCGAGACGGCCGATCTGAGCATCGCGTTTCGGGCCTCGCGGTACGGGAAGTCGCTGGACGGTTCGGACGATTACTTGAACTGCCCCTTCGATAAGGAGCAGTATGAGAGCTTCGTGGATGCGCTGCTGGCGGCGGAGAGCGTTCCCGCGCACATCGCCGAGGATCAATGTCCCTATTTCGAGGCGTGTCTGCCGATTGAAGAGATCGCGCGGCGCGGACGGGACACGCTGCGCTTCGGTCCGATGAAGCCGATGGGGCTGAGCGATCCGCGCACGGGACGGCGTCCGTACGCGGTGGTGCAGCTGCGGCAGGAGAATCTGCGGGCAGACAGCTACAACCTGGTTGGGTTTCAGAATCACATGCGATTTCCGGAGCAGGCGCGTGTGTTCCGCATGATTCCGGGGCTGGAGCGGGCCGAGTTCTTGCGCTACGGGCAGATGCACAGGAATACGTATATCAATGGCCCGGCCCTGCTGACGGCGGGGCTGCAATTGCGGTCGCGGCCAAACGTATTCTTCGCGGGACAGATCTCGGGCGTAGAAGGCTACGTGGAATCGATCGCGACGGGGTTGATCGCGGGCCGGTTCGCGGCAGAGCTGGCAATGGGCGAGGAGCCCAGGCCGTGGCCGCGCGAGACCGCGCTGGGATCTCTGTGCGCTTATGTTTCCGGCGCCGATCCGAAGGATTACCAGCCAGCGAATATTACGTTCGATTTGCTGCCGCCCCTGGACGATGAGACGCGGCAACGGATGCGGCACGACAAGCGCGGGCGGCACGCGCTGATCTGCCGGCGCGCGCTGGCGTGCGCCGATGAGTATCTGGCGGTCCATGTCTGAGCTGGCGGAGCGCATAGAGAGCTACATCGCGGAGCTGCGGCGCGAGAATGTGTCGGCGCACACGCTGCGGAATTATGGCGCCGATCTGGAGCAGTTTCTTGGATACTTCACTCCGCCGGGAGAGGCGCCGCCAGCGCCGGCGAAGATCGAGCTGCCGGCTATCCGGGAATGGCTGGGGGATCTGTACCGGCGCAAGCTGAGCGCGGTGACGATCCGGCGAAAGCTGGCGGCCTTGCGATCATTCTTTCAATTCCTGGTGCGCGAGGGTGTGCTGGCCGTCAACACCGCACGATTGGTGCGCACGCCCAAGGCGCCGAAGACGCTGCCGGTGGTGCTGACAGCGGAGCAGACGAACGGGCTGGTGGACCAGGTGGCGGCGGGAAAGATTGAGCGGCCGCATCCGGAACGCGATCGCGCGATTTTCGAATTGCTGTATGGCTGCGGGCTGCGGGTGAGCGAACTGGCGGGGCTGAATCTGGACGATTTCGATTTGAGCGAGCGGTGGATTCGCGTGCGAGGGAAGGGCAAGAAGGAAAGGCAGGTTCCGTTCGGTGGAAAGGCCGCGGAGGCGGTGGATGCGTGGCTGGCGGTGCGGCATCCGAAGGCGCCAGGGGATCGCGCGCTGCTGATGAATCATCGGGGAGCACGGTTGAGCGACCGGGGGATTCGAGGCATCGTGAAACTTTACGCGGTGCTGCTGACGGGGGATTCG
>JAYTVY010000122.1:0-9011 GCA_043743755.1 Bryobacterales bacterium
TAGGAGATTTTCCCGCCATACGGAGTAACTACACGTATCTGACAGGCCATCTTGCCGGGAGTGGCCCCGTGGCGTCCGATGACCCAGATTTCATACGCGGCTTGCGTCACGATGCTGCCCAGGATGAACATTCCGTAAATCGCCATGAACTGGGGCATGTGCGCCTGGATCTGATCCTGATCCTTGAAATCGATGCCAGTCAATCCCATCATCACCACCGCCACGCCCAAGAACAATACAAACACGAAGCCTAGAATCATGCCGTCCAGCATCATCGCCAGAAAGCGCAGCCAGAATCCGGCGTAGCGCATCGGCGCCGCCACCACGCCTTCCCTCAGCTTCTGCGTGTAGAGCGGCTTGCAGACTCCGCAGACCAGTACGCTGCCGAATGCCGCCAGTTCTTCTTGCGGATAACTCTTTCCGCACTCCGAGCAATACGCGAACCCTCCCGGAGCCTGCACCATCGGCGGCGGAGGCGCCGCGACGGTCTGGTAAGGCTGCCAGTTCGCGAGCCCCGCGCGCCACACTAGCGTCTCCGGTCGAATAGTTCCCACGGCCACCAGTTGGGCCAAGCCCGCATCGTCAACCGGGCCGGATTGACGGCCGCTGTCCGCGTAAAACCAATCCATGGTAGGACCTAGTTTAATGCATCGACGGGGTACTCGTTACCGCGTGAATTTTGCGCAGGGTTCCCAGCAGAGTTCCCAGATGGTCCAGCCGCAGCGCATTCGCACCGTCCGACAGCGCGCGCTCGGACGCTTCGTGCACTTCCAGAAACACGCCGTCCACTCCCGCCGCCACCGCCGCGCGCGCCAGTGGGCCGATAAACTGGGGCTGCCCGCCCGATGCGTTCCCCGCGCCGCCCGGAATCTGCACGCTGTGCGTCGCATCGAAGATCACCGGCCAGCCCCACTCCCGCATCAAAGGCAGGCCGCGCATATCCACCACCAGATTGTTATATCCGAATGAAGAGCCGCGCTCGGTCAGCAAAATTTTGTTATTTCCCGTGGAAGCCACCTTGTCCGCCGCGTGCCGGAAATCCCACGGCGACAGGAACTGCCCCTTCTTGATGTTCACCCACTTGCCCGTGCGCCCCGCTTCCAGCAGCAAATCCGTCTGCCGGCACAGGAACGCCGGGATCTGCAGGACATCCACCGCCTCGGCCGCCGGCTCGGCTTGCGACGGATCGTGAATATCGGTCAACACTGGGACTCCCGTCGCGCGCACGCCCGCCAGAATCCGAAGCCCCTCGCGCAGGCCCGGCCCCCGATACGATGCGCCGCTGCTTCGATTGGCTTTATCGAACGAGGCTTTAAAAATGAACGGTCCCGCGATTTTCGCGATCTCGCGCGCCAGAAAATGCACGTGCTCTTCGCTCTCTATCACGCACGGACCCGCAATCAGCCCCAGCGGCTGCCCGGTTCCCAACGGGGGTAAATCCGGCATCGCCCTACTGCACGTGGGAAAACTGCTCGGAGCGTGTCCGCTCCCCGCGTCCTGGACGCCGGGCGCGATTGCGATGCGCCGCGCCCACAAACGCCGCGAACAACGGATGCGGTTCCAGCGGCCGGCTCTTGAACTCGGGATGGAATTGGCACCCCAGGAACCACGGATGCCCCGGCAGCTCGCAAATCTCCACGTACACGCCGTCCGGCGTCTGTCCCGTCAGTTGAAGCCCGCCTTTGTTCAGCGCCTGTTCATACTCGCGATTGAACTCATAGCGATGCCGGTGCCGCTCGCTGATCGGCGACGTTCCGTAGACTTCGCTGGCCAGACTTCCCTCGGTCAGCAAACACGGATACGCGCCCAGCCGCATGGTGCCGCCCAGCTCGTCCACGCCTTTCAACTCCCGCAGCTTGAAGATCACGCGATCCGGAGTCACCGGATCGAACTCCGTCGAATTCGCCAACGCCAGCCCGCAGACGTTGCGCGCGAACTCGATCACCATCGTCTGCATCCCCAGGCAGATCCCGAAATAAGGAACCTTGTTCTCGCGCGCGAAGCGGATAGCGTTCACCATTCCCTCTACGCCGCGCTTCCCGAATCCGCCCGGCACCAGAATGCCGTCGAACTTGCTCAATTCCGCCGCGCAATCCGGCCATTGCAGATTGTCGGATTCAATCCAGTGAATATTCACTTTCAGGCGGTGCGCCAGCGCTCCGTGCAACAGCGCTTCCTTGAGGCTCTTGTAGGAATCCTCGTACTCCACATACTTGCCCACCAGCCCGATGTCCACTTCATCCTCGGGATTCTGCATGCGCTCCAGCATTCCGGTCCACTTGCTGAGATCGCGCGGGCCCGCTTCCAGCCGCAGCAGCCGCATCAGGATCTCGTCCACTCCCTGCTCGGCGAACACCAGCGGAACTTCGTAAACCGAATGCACATCGCTCGCCGTTACCACCGCCGCCACGTCCACGTCGCAGAACAGCGCGATCTTCTCCTTCATCTCGGCCGGCAGCACGCGTTCACTGCGGCACAACAGAACGTCGGGCTGGATACCGATTGCTCGCAGCTCTTTCACGCTGTGCTGCGTGGGTTTGGTCTTCAACTCCTGCGCGGCCGCGATCCACGGCACCAGCGTCACATGCACGAAGGCCGTGTTATCGCGCCCCAGCTCATGCCGCAATTGCCGGATGGCTTCTAGAAACGGCAGCGATTCGATATCGCCCACGGTTCCGCCGATCTCCACAATCACTACGTCCACGTCCGCGGCCACCTTGCGCGCAGCCGCCTTGATTTCATTCGTGACGTGCGGAATCACTTGCACCGTCTGGCCCAGATAATCCCCGCTGCGCTCCTTGCGGATGATCCGTTCATAAATCCGCCCCGAAGTCACGTTGTTGCTTTGCGTCAGCGGTGCGTGGGTAAACCGCTCGTAATGACCCAGGTCGAGGTCGGTCTCCGCGCCGTCGTCCGTTACATACACCTCGCCGTGCTGGAACGGACTCATGGTCCCAGGATCGACGTTGAGATATGGATCGAATTTCTGCAGCGTCACGCGCAGCCCGCGGCTCTCCAGCAGGCAGCCAATGGATGCCGCGGCGATGCCCTTGCCCAGCGACGAGACTACGCCGCCGGTGACGAAGATATATTTGGCCACCGGATCGTCCCCCTTCATTTCATCATCGATGCCTCGAACAGCGCCGATACTCGCTCCAGGTCCTCCGGCGTGTCCACACCCAGCGAGTCGTATTCGGTCTCGGCCACGCGTATGCGATAGCCATTCTCGATCGCCCGCAGTTGCTCCAGCCGCTCCGCGCGCTCCAACGGCCCCACCGGCAGTTCCGGATAGCGCAGCAAAAACTCCCGCCGGTATACGTACAGCCCGATGTGTTTGTAGAGGACTCCGCCATGCGGAATCGCGCAGCGCGAAAAATAGATCGCGTCGCCCGCCCGGTCCGTCACCACTTTCACCACATTTGGATTGTCCGCTTCAGACGGATCCTCAATCTTCTTCTTCAGCGTCCCCATGTGCAGGTCCGGCTCATCTACCATGGCCAGCACCGCGAGATCAATCGCCCCCGGATCGATCAACGGTTCATCGCCCTGAACGTTCACCACCAGCTCCGCGTTCTCCGCCGACGCCACCTCGGCCGCGCGATCGGTACCCGACAAATGATCCGGGCGGGTCATGCGTACTTGCGCTCCAAATGCGCGCGCCGCGTCGCGGATACGCTCATCATCGGTCGCGATCACAATCTTGGTGAGATACCGGGCCTGGCTGGCCCGCTCATAAACGTGCTGAAGGATAGGTTTGCCGGCGAGTGAGGCGAGTGCTTTGCCAGGAAATCGTGAGGAGGCGAATCGGGCAGGAATTACGCCCAGGATTCTGGTCGGCACAATCGAGTATAGCACAGCGATTGGCTTCGTTTTGCGCGATTTGTATCACCTTCGCGCCAAACGCGTCCAATCTGTGCGTGCCTGCTGAAGAACTGCTCGAAGTCACTGAAACCACGGAGATCAAGGAAGGGTCGCGCCGCGAAGGCCGTGCCCGGATACGCTCCTTTGCCCTCACCGGCCTGCTGATCCTGGGCTGCTTCTACACGCTTTTTTTCGCCCGTGATTTTTTCCTGCCGGTAATACTGGCCCTCGTGTTCAACCTGCTGCTCGGCCCTTTGGTGCGAGGTCTAAGCACCCTGCATATTCCCCGCCCCCTGGGCGCCGCGCTGGTGATCCTGGCGTTGTTCGCCGGAATTGGCTTCGTTCTGTGGCAGCTCTCCGGACCCATCTCGGAGTGGGTGAGCCGGGTTCCGGAAGTAGCTCAGAAACTCCAGGATGGAATGCGGAAATTCAAGAAACCCGTTGAGCGCGTCAGCCAGGCGACTGAGCAGGTGCGCAGCATCGGCGACCCCAGCCCCGGCAGCCAGAAACCGCCTGCAAAGGTCGAGATCGCACAGCCCGGACCGCTGGCGGGACTGTTAACCAAGACCTACGGCTTCATCTTCCTCTTCGTGGAATTTGTGGTGCTGCTCTATTTCCTGCTCGCGTCCGGAGACATGTTCCTCCGCAAACTGATACACGTGCTGCCCCGTCTCGCCGACAAGAAGCGCGCAGTGTCCATCGCCCGGGAGATCGAAGATTCCATTTCCCGATACCTGGTGACGGCCGCCCTGATCGACGCCTGTCTCGGTTCAGCCGGGGCGCTGGTTTTCTGGGCCCTCGGTGTCCCCAATCCGCTCCTTTGGGGCGCGATGGGCGGCGTCCTGAATTTCATCCCCTACCTGGGCGCGCTCATCACCGTCATCGTCGTGGGCGTCGTCTCGGCCGTCACTTTCCCCTCCATGCCCCAGGCGCTCTGGCCGCCGCTCGCCTACTTTTGCCTCGCTACCCTGGAGGGCAACTTCATCACTCCCTGGATACTAGGCCGCCGCCTCACGCTCAATCCCGTGGTCATCTTCCTCGCGGTAACATTCTGGGGCTGGATGTGGGGCATCCCCGGCGCGCTGCTCGCCGTGCCCATGCTCGCAATGTTCAAAATCTTCTGCGACCACATCGAGCCCCTGGCCCCCATCGGCGAATTCCTCGGCGCTTAGTACTCTTGTGGGGCAGGTTAGACTGATGAGGAAATGCCGCCAGAGCCGCAGGCCCGCGAGTTGCAGATCAACGGCCTCCCCATCACCCTCTGGGAATGGCCCGCCCCCGGCGAGCCCATTCTCTTCTGTCACGCCACGGGCTTCCACGGCCGCTGCTGGGACCAGGTAATCCGTCGCCTGCCTGGCCGCCATTGTTATGCCCTGGATTTTCGCGGCCATGGCCGCAGCGCGAAGCCCGACCCGCCGTATCGCTGGCGCAGCTTCGGCGAAGATCTCGCCGAGCTCGCCCGCCAGCTCGGCTTGCGACAGGCCATTGGCGTGGGCCACTCCATGGGAGGTCACGCCCTCGCATTGGCCGCCGCGCTGGTTCCTTCCGCCTTCTCGCGCCTAGTGCTGCTTGACCCCGTGATCCGCCCGCCTGGAGGCTATCGCGGCGAATGGAAAGAATCTCATTTCGCTGCCCGCCGCCGCAACCAGTGGTCCTCTCCGGACGAGATGTTTCAGCGCTTCGAGAATCGCCCGCCCTTCGCGTCCTGGGACCGCACCGTCCTGCGCGATTACTGCGATTACGGCCTGTTGCCCGCGCCCGGCGGCGATGGCTTCGTCCTCGCCTGCCCTCCAGCCGTGGAAGCGTCCATCTACGCCAACAGTTCGTGTCCGGAATCCAGCATCTATGCTGAAATTGCGCGCGTCGCTGTGCCGGCTTTAATAGTCCGATCCGCGAATCAGTTTCAGGAAGGAACGCCCGATATGAACGCCTCCCCCACTGCCTCCAACCTGGCTTCGTATTTCCAGAACGGAACCGACCTGCATTTGCCGGATCGCTCCCACTTCATCCCCATGGAAGCCCCCGCCTGGGTGGCGCAAGCGATTTCCTGAGCCGGAACTACTTCGCCGGCGCCGGCCCGAAATACTGCTCGTTGATCACCACCTGCGTGGCGTTCCGGATCTCGTCCACGGCCTTCTGCGTCATCTGCGGCTTCATCTGCTGCTCAATCTTCGGCCGCACCTCATCCAGCGTCTTCGATGTGTGCTCTTCCACTTTAATGATGTGAAAGCCGAACTGCGTTTTCACCGGCTCGCCGATCTGCCCCACGGCTTGGCCGAACGCCGCTTGGTCAAACGCCGGCACCATCTGCCCTTTTGGGAAACTACCCAGCGATCCGCCGTTCGCTCCGGACCCTGTGTCGTCCGATTCGGCCTTCGCTACCTTGGCGAAATCCTCGCCGGCCAGCAGACGCTTCCGGATCTCCTGCGCCTTCGCCAGCGCCTCCGCTTCCGTCAGATCCTTCTGCCCCTCCCTGAGCGGCAATTGCGACCCCTTATAGCGGATCAGAATGTGACTGGCCTTCACTTGCTCATATTCGCCTTTGTGCGCGTCGTACCAGGCTTTCACAGCCGCGTCGTCGGTCTTCATATTGGCCTGCAGCTGTTTCACCAGCACATTCGCCAGCACTTGATCTTGCTGCAGCTCCATCATCTGGCGGGCGATCGCCGTCTGCTCCAGCTTACGGCGCCGGGCTTCCCGCGCAAGCGACTTCAAGTTAGCCAGATCGTCGGCCATTTTCCGGATGCCAACTCCCGCCACCGACTTGCGAACCTGCTCCGGAAGCCCTTCCATCAGAGCTTCGAAGTCGGCTTTCGTCATCTTCTCCTCGCCAACCACCAGAACCACCGTCTCCGGCGGCAGCGCAGCCGCTGGGGCCGCCGTTACAGCTTGGGCGGCCGGCGCGGGAGCCGCCGTTTTCGGAGCCGCCGCGGCCGGTTTCGGAGGCGTCTGCGCGCACAACAGGACGGCCCACGGAGCCGCCAGCATCAGTCTGGATACAACAAGTAATTTCATTTCGGTTTTTTCTCTTCTTGAAGTCGAAGACCAGATTGGTAATCAACTTCAGGATACCATCTGAACCGCGCGTGCCGGCAAGCGATCCCTGCGCCTACTCCCAGCGCAGCGCGACTATCGGATCGATCCGCGTAGCCCTTCTCGCCGGTATATAACAGGCCGCTATCGCCACCGCGAACACCACCACCAGCGCACCTGCCAGCACCGGACCGTCCACCGGACCCACCCCGAACGTCAGCTTCCCCAGCATTCTCCCCAGTGCCGCCGCGCCCGCATAGCCTGCCGCGAGTCCGATCGCCGCCACACGCGCTCCGTCCGCCAGCACCATCCTCAGGATGCTTCCCGGCGTCGCCCCCACCGCCATCCGCAGACCAATCTCGCGCGTTCGCTGCGACACCGCCTGCGCCGCCACACCATAAATTCCAATCGCCGCCAGCAGCAATGCAGCCCCCGCGAACGCCGCCAGCACCGTTAGCAGAAAACTCCGCTGCGCCGTCGAGCGGTCCACCAGTTGTTGCATCGCGTACGCGTTGTAAACCGGCAATTCCGGATTCGCTGCATGAATCGCGTCCGCCAGCGGCTTTATCATCGTGGCCGGATCCGCCTTTGTCCGCACCACCAGGATCGGCGCAAACAGCGGATTGTAGGCGTACGGCCGGTATATCTCCGGACGCGGCTGTTCATCCAATCCGAAGTGCCGCACATCCCCCACCACGCCCACAATCGTGATCCAGGACTGTGGATCGCTCCCCAGCTTGATCCGGCGGCCCACCGGGTCCCCATCCGGCCAGTACATCCGCGCCATGGTTTCGTTGATCACAAGTACCGGATCCTGGTGCGATTCATCCCGCTCCTCGATCGGCCTTCCCCGCCGCAGCGGTATCCGCATGGCCCGGAAATAACTCGGCGTGGCCACGCGATACTCTACATCGGGTTGTTCGCCCGCCGAAAAGCTGCGCCCTTCAATGGTCAGCCAGCTCCCGATATTCGACCCCAGCATAGGCAGCCGGCTTACCGCCCCAACTTCCTCCACGGCCGGATTGCTCAGCAGCTGGTCGCGAATCTGCCGGTAGACCGCGGTTCGCCGCGCCGGAGCGGCCGCGCTGGCCGGAACCTGCGTGGAAAAGGTAACGACGCGGCCGGCGTCGAAACCTGGGTTGACCTCCCGCAGCCGCAGCAAGCCGTGCATCAGCATTCCCGCGCAAACCAGCAGCACCGTAGCCAGCGAAAGTTGTGCCGCCACCAGTGCAGGCTGCGTGCGCCCGCGCCTCTCCGCGCCTCCGCGTCCGGATTCACTCAATGCCGACGCGATTCCCGATCGCAGGATGCGCCATGCCGGTGGCAGTCCCGCCAGCATCGCGCTCGCCGCGATAGCCGCCACCGCGAACGTCAGCACGCGGTAATCGAACCCCACCTCGCTGCGCCGGACGAATGCCGCCGGGCTGCGGGATAGCAGCAGATCCAGGCCCCACCGTCCAAGCAAGAGTCCCGCCGCCCCTCCCGCGGCCGCCACCAGCAGGGATTCCGTCAGCAATTGCCGGAGCAGCCGCCATGCCGATGCGCCCAGCGCCATCCGCACGCTCATCTCCTTCTGCCGCGCCGCCATGCGCGCCAGCAGCATGTTTGCCACACTGGCGCACGCCATAAGCAGCACCACCGCCAAAGCCGCCAGCAGCAGCACTACCGCCGGACGCAGGGGGCCCGCAACCTGGTCGCGCAGCAACCTCACGCCCGTGGCGTACCCGCGGTTCGATTCCGGATGCTCCTCGGCCAGAGCCGATGCGATGCTGCTCACCTCCGATCGCGCCTGTTCCAGCGTCGCGCCCGGCCCTAGCCGCGCCAATAGTTTCAAATACCGCAAGTGCCGGGGGCTGGTTGCCAGTTGATTCGCGGCCAGCGGCAGCCATACGTCGATTTCGGTTCCTGTTCCAGCCAGCGGCTCGCCCGCATAATGAAATTCGCGCGGCAGCACGCCCACTACCGTGTACAGATTCGAATCCAGCCGCACACGCTTTCCGATCACGCCCGCATCCCCGCCGAACTCGCGGACCCAGAAACCATGTCCCAACAGCACGACTGGCGCGGGCTTTGCGCGCTGGTCCTCCTCGGGAGAAAACGCGCGGCCCAACACCGGG
>JAYTVY010000123.1:0-2380 GCA_043743755.1 Bryobacterales bacterium
CGATGGTCACCAGTTCCTCGCGGCGCAGCTGGGCCAGCAAGAGCTGGCCCTGGAACAGATTTCGCTCGGCGTCGAGGACCTGGAAGTAGCTATCGATGCCGCCACGGTAACGCAGCCGTGAAAGGCGATCCGAATCGTCCAGCGCCTTAACCAGCAGTTCCTGCTGCGAACGCTGCTCGCTGGTCTTGCGATACTCGATCAGCGCGTCGGACACTTCGCGGAAAGCGCCGTGAATCGTCTTTTGATAATTGACCAGCGCCTCCCGCTGCTGCGCTTCGGTGAGCCGGACATTAGAACGGATGCGGCCGGCATTGAAGATGGGCGCCGCGAGGTTTCCAGCTATGTCTTGCAAACGGGCTGGGCCGGTGAGCAGATCGGATAGCGCGCGGCTCTGGCCGCCCAGGAATCCGGAGAGCGAGATCTGCGGGAAATACAGAGCCTTGGCCGCGCCGATTTGCGCGTTGGCCGAGACCAGCGCTTGCTCGGCTTGCCGTATGTCGGGGCGGCGCTCCAAGAGGGAGGAAGGCAGCCCGGCGGGAACCTGCGGCGGCAGCGTGAAAGCCTCCAGCGACTTGCCGCGAGCGATCTCGCCGGGAGTCCGTCCCAGCAGCAGGCTGATCGCGTTTTCAGTAGTGCCGATGGAACGCTCGCTGGCCGCGATCTGCGCGGTGGCGGTATAGAGAAATTGTTCGGCTTGGCTCACATCCAATCCCGTCGCGGTGCCGCCGGAGTGCCGCGCGTTTACAATCCGCAGGCTGTTCTCGGCCACGTCCTTGGTCTTGCGGCCAATCTCCAGTTCTTGATCGAGCTCGCGCAGGCTCAAGTATTCGGTGGTGACGTCGCTCACCAGCGTGGTCACCACTCCCCGCCGCGCTTCTTCGCTGGCGAAATATTGCGCGCGAGCCGATTCGGTGAGCCGCCGGATACGGCCCCACACGTCCAGTTCCCAGTTGAGCGAAAAGCCTGCCTGGGTGTAAGCGACTTCAGTCTTCGCGGTGGGTGGCAGGAAGGCAACCGATCCCGTCTTCGATGTGCGCGACGCTTCCGTGAGCGCCCCCGCTCCCAGCGTGGGGAACAGTTGCGAACGAGTCACTCCCAGTGACGCCCGCGCTTCCAGCACGCGCTCGGCCGCGATTCGAATGTCGAAGTTGTTGTGCAGCGCCTCATTCACCAGCTGGGTCAGGGCATCGTCCTGGAACAGGTTGAACCATTTCAGATCGGCGATGGATTCGGCGCTTCCGGGCTCGATGGAAAAGCGATACTGCGCGGGCGCCGCGATCGCCGGCCGTTTGTAGTTGGGCCCCACGGCGCAACCGGTGAGCACCACGGCGGCCAGCCCAACTGCGAATTCGCGTCTCATGCATGTTCTCCCGGAGCGATACCGGGCGCGGGCGCTTCCCCGCCCTCCCGCCTGCGATCCGCGATTCTCTCGATCACGACAAACAACACCGGCACCAGGAACACCGCCAGCAACGTGGCGGCCAGCATTCCTCCGAAAACGGTGGTGCCCAGCGCACGGCGAGAGGACGCGCCGGCGCCCGTGGCCACTACCAGCGGAACCACGCCGAGAATAAATGCGAACGAGGTCATCAGGATGGGGCGCAGCCTCAGATGCGCGGCTTCGAGGGCCGCATCGTAAATGGACATTCCCTCTTCGCGGCGCAGCTTGGCGTACTCCACGATCAGGATCGCGTTCTTGGCCGCCAGTCCGATCAGCGTGACAATGCCGATCTGGGTATAGATGTCGTAGGCATACGAACGCATGAAGATCGCGGTGAGCGCTCCGAATAATCCCAGCGGAACGGCCATGATAACGGCGAACGGAATGGCCCAGCTTTCGTACAGGGCGGCCAGGAACAGAAACACCAGCACGGCAGCGAACCCGAAGATGAAGCCTTCCTTGCCCTGCGCCAGTTTTTGCTGGAACACGGTGGCGGTCCATTCATAACCGAAGCCGGTGGGGAGATTCTGGGCCGCAACGCGCTCCATAGCCGCCGCGGCATCGCCCGAACTGACGCCCGGCGCGCCTTGGCCGATGATCTTAGCTGTGCGGAAGCGGTTGTAACGGTAAATCACCTCCGGCGAGCTGACCGCCTTTACCGTCACCAGCGTGCTGAGCGGAACCATGTTACCCGCCGCTGTCCGGACGTAAAACCGGTCGATGGCGTCGGGATGATCGCGGTATTCCGGCTCGGCCTGCATCAACACTCTCCAGGTACGGCCGAAACGATTGAAGTCATTCACGTAGAGCCCGCCCAGAAAGGTCTGGAGCGCGTTATACACGTCGGTAACCGGAATACCCAGGGTTTGAACTTTGTCCGTGTCCAGATCCACGCGGTAGGACGGAACGCTGTTGCGAAAACTGCTGATGACGTTGCCC
>JAYTVY010000124.1:0-3413 GCA_043743755.1 Bryobacterales bacterium
CATCGCCGCTGCGCAACCGGCTATCTTCACATCCAACTCCAGCGGCAAAGGTCCTGGAGCCATCACGAACGCTCAAAATATGCTGATTACCACCGCCAATCCGGTCCGCAGCGGCGACGTAGTGGTGATCTATTGCGCCGGTCTGGGCGCGCTCGATTCGCCCATTACCGCCGGCATGGCTGCGCCGCTCGACAAGCTCTTGAATGCGGTCAATCCGGTAACGGCCACTATCGGCGGGAAACCGGCAACGGTCTTGTTCGCCGGCCTGACCCCTGGTTCGGCCGGTTTGTACCAGGTGAATGCAATCTTACCCAGCGGGCTGTCGGCGGATCCAAATACGCCTCTGTTCGTCACTGCGGCGGGCCAGCAGAGCAACACCGTGACCATCGCGGTCGCCGCTAAGTAATCCCGCTTCCAATGTCTGCCCGCTGGAGCCTGCTCATCGCCGCGGTCCTGATCATGGGAACGGCGTGCCACCGCTCGCCCCAGAAAGTGATCGGCGTGGTGCCCAAGTCCACGTCGCATCTTTTTTTCGTGTCGGTGCATGCCGGTGTCGACCAGGCTGCGCGCGATTTCAACGTGAACGTCATCTGGAACGGTCCCAGTGAAGAGACCGACTTCACCCGCCAGATTCAAATTGTGGACGCATTTGTGGCGCGCCATGTCGACGCGCTGGCCATTTCCGCAACCGATGAACGCGCCCTCGCCGGCTCGGTGGAGCGCGCGATTCAAGCCGGCATCCCGGTAAGCGTTTTCGATTCCGGGGTTAACGTGGAGGACTACGTCACTTTTGTGGCCACCGATAACTACGGCGCTGGCTGTACCGCCGCGCGGCAGCTCGCGGCGTTAATCGGCGGCAAGGGCAAGGTCGGCATGGTGATGCATAAGCCCGGAGGCACGTCCACGATGTTGCGCGAACAATGTTTCGAGGAAACCATGCGCAAGGAGTTTCCGGGCATCACTATTGCCGCGCGGCAGTACGGCATGGCCGATCCCGCGCGATCCCGCAACGCCGCTGAAAATATCCTTACCGCCGTTCCCGACCTGGCCGGCATCTTCGCCACCAGCGAGCCGAGTTCCCTCGGCGCCATCCAGGCCGTTCAAAGCCGCGGCCTGTCCGGCAAGCTGAAGCTGATCACTTTCGATTTCAGTGACGCGCATGTCGAGGCGTTGAAGAACGGCACCATCGATGTGATGCTGGTGCAGGATCCGTTCCGGATCGGCTATGAGGCCGTCAAATCGCTGGCGGAAAAGCTCAAAGGGGGAACTCCCCTGCATCGCATGGACCTGCCGGCGCGAATCATCACCAAAGGCGATCTGGATAAGCCGGAAGTGAAAGCCCTGCTATTTCCGGACTGGCTCAAGAAAAAGTAAGTTAGTATACTGCGGGTACGCTAATGAAACTGCCCCTTCTTCTGCTGATTCCGGTCCTCGCCTCCGCACAGGATACGCCGCTCACTACCTTCCCGTATACGCCCAGCCTGGATCCCGCGGCGATGGATCGCGCGGTGAATCCGTGCGTCGATTTCTACAAATTCGCCTGCGGGTCGTGGATCAAGAATAACCCCATGCCCCCTGACCAGCCGTCCTGGGATGTCTACGCGAAGCTCGGCGATGAGAATCAGCGTTTCCTCTGGGGCATCCTGCGGCAGGCGGCGAAGCCGGCGCTCTCGCACAGCTCCGTGGAGCGCCAGATCGGCGATTATTTCGCGGCTTGCATGGATGAGGCTGCCGCGGAAAAGCTGGGCGCCAAGCCGCTGGATCCGTGGCTGCGCGAGATCGCCGCCTTGCGCTCCGTGAAGGATCTCCCCGCGCTGCTGGCCCGTGAGCATCTGGCCACCCAGGGCGGCAGCCTGCTCTTCGGCTTCGGCTCCAACCAGGATTTCGCCGATTCCACCAGCGTCATCGGCTTCGCGGATGCCGGCGGACTGGGACTTCCCGATCGCGATTATTACGTCAAGTCCGACGCCAAATCGGAAGAGATCCGCCGCAAGTATCTGGACCACGTCCGCAAGATGTTTGCTCTGCTGGGCGATTCGCCGCAAGCGGCTGAAGCCAATGCCCATACGGTGATGGACATAGAAACCGCGCTCGCCAAGGCGTCGCTCACGCGCGTCGACCGGCGCGATCCGTACAAGCTTTATCACAAGTTGACCCGCGCGCAGGTGCAGGAGTTGACGCCCTCGTTCAATTGGACCGCGTACCTGACGGCGTCCGGAGTTCCCCGGCTTCAAACCCTCAACGTTACCGAGCCTGAATTCTTCAAGGCCGTGGAGGCCGGGCTGAAGACAGTTAGCCTGGCGAACTGGAAAACATACCTGCGCTGGCATGTGACGAACCTGGCCGCATCCAGTCTCTCCAAGAGCTTTGTCGATGAGAGCTTCGATTTTTACGGCCGCACCCTGCGGGGCGTACCCCAGAATCAGCCGCGCTGGAAACGCTGCGTCCGCTCCGTCGACCATAATCTGGGTGAAGCTTTGGGCCAAGTGTTTGTCGCGAAGACTTTCGGGCCTGACGTCAAGAAGCGCACTCTCGATATGACCAAACAGATTGAGGCCGCCATGGAATCCGAGATCAAGACCCTCTCTTGGATGAGTCCCGCAACCAGGCAAAAGGCGCTCGAAAAGCTGCATGGCATGGTAAACAAGATCGGCTATCCCGACCGCTGGCGCGACTATCGTACCGTCCGCATCGAACGCACGGACTATCTGGGCAACGTGATCCGCGCCACCGAGTTCGAATCGCGCCGCGATCTGGCCAAGATCGGCAAACCGGTGGACCGGGGCGAATGGGGCATGACGCCGCCCACCGTTAACGCCTATTACAATCCGCAGCTGAACGACATCAACTTTCCCGCCGGCGTGCTGCAGCCGCCGCTGTTCGACTTCAAACTCGATGACGCGCCCAATTACGGCAACACCGGCGCCACGATCGGGCACGAACTCACCCACGGCTTCGACGATGAAGGCCGCCAGTTTGACGCCCAGGGCAATCTCAAGGACTGGTGGACCTCCGAGGACGCCAAGGCTTTCGAAGAGCGCGCCAAATGCGTGTCGGATCAGTATTCGCAGTACACCATCGTCGACGACATCAAGATTAACGGCAAACTGACGCTGGGCGAAGACGTGGCCGATCTCGGAGGCACCCTGCTGGCGTATATCGCCTGGAAAAATGCAACCAGGGACCAGAAACTCCAGCCCGTCGGCGGCTTTACGCCCGGCCAGCGCTTCTGGATCGGCATGGCCCAGTGGGCCTGCGGCGATGAGCGTCCCGAAAACAAGCGCCTGAACGCGGCCGTAAACCCGCATTCGCCCGGTGAATTTCGCATCAACGGCGTGGTGTCCAACTTGCCGCAGTTCGCCGAGGCATTCGCTTGCAAACCCGGCCAGCCCATGGTCCGGCCAAAAGCCTGC
>JAYTVY010000125.1:0-3516 GCA_043743755.1 Bryobacterales bacterium
ATACAGAATCGCAGCCCTTCCCGGTGACGGGGTCAGCTTGTTTTCAACAAGTTTGCGATGCAGGGAACCATCCCCACGGAATTAGCTATTGCGGCGTACCCCCCGGTTCTGGTAAACTTACGTAACCTCAAATAGGTTCGTGTCTCGGTTTGTTTTGTTGTTTGTGGGAAGGGGAAACGCCACCGTGTAGACTGCGGTGTTGGGGCCGTGGTTTTGTATCCAACATAATCCCTTTCTAATGTTTTGCGGACGCATGTGTTGTGTTGCGTTATGCGGTACAGCCAGACAATGCGGCGCTGCTTTTGTATCACTCTACGAAACGGTAAATGGGGAAGGGGATATCGATGCATCAATTGCGAATTCTGATCGGCGTGGTTTTGTTTGCATTCATGGCCACCGCGATGTTTGGCCAAACGGACTCGGCTCGCCTGGAAGGGACCATTCACGATCCCACCGGCGCCGTGGTTCCGAACGCGAAGGTCACTCTCATCAACGTTGCGACTCAGTCCCACGTCGAGGGAATATCGGACGCAGCCGGCGGTTTCATCTTTGCCTCCGTGCTGCCCGGTAAGTACAACCTGACGGTGGAAGCCTCCGGGTTCCGCAAGAGCGATGTCAACGGCATCGAGCTCAACGTCGGAGCGGTTGTGTCTCAATCGGTGAAGCTGGAAGTTGGCCAGACCTCCGATAGTGTCGTGGTGGAAGCCACCACGGTGAACGTGCAGACCACCGATTCGCAAGTCTCGCGCACCATTACGATGCGCGATATCGATACTTTGCCGCAACTGGGACGCTCGCCCATCTCGCTGGCGGCCTTCCAGCCGGGCGTGCAGATCAACCCTGGCGACACAACCTTCTCGCACATCAACGGCAATCGCGGCGGCAGCAACAACGCCACCCTGGACGGTATCGATGTCAATGACTCCCTGGTTCCCCGTCTGGGCCTTTCGCTCACCGCCAACAACACGGATTCGATTGGCGAGTTCCGAATCGTCACCACCGCCGCCAAGGCGGAATACGGACGCAGCGCGGGCGGCCAGGTTGAGCTGATCACCCGCTCCGGCACCAACTCGTATCACGGCAATGTGTTCGACTATCTCCGCAATACCGATCTGAACGCCAACGACTTTTTCAATAACCAGTCCGGCGGCGCGGTTCCCAAGTTCATCCAGAACCAGTACGGCGCTTCGGCCGGCGGCCCCATCAAGCACAACAAGCTGTTCTTCTTCGCCAACTGGCAGGGCGTTCGCGCCACCACGGAGACCGTCCGCAACCGGACCGTATTGTCCGATCTCGCCAAGCAGGGCATCTTCCAGTGGAAGGACTCCAGCGGCAATATTCAGCAATACAACATCGTGGCCAACGATCCGCGTCATATCGGAATCGACCAAACCGTGCTGAAGAACTCCATCAGCCTGCTGCCCAAGGCGAACAACGCGGATTTAGGCGATGGCCTCAACACCCTGGGCTTCCGCTTCAATAATCCCACCGGCAGCCGCAGCGATCAGGCTACCGGGAAACTTGACTATCAGATGTTCAGCAACCTCCACTTGTTTGTTCGCTGGAGCGATTTCCATACTACTTCCACCGACCAGTTGAACGGTGCCGACTCTACCTTCCCGGGACAGCCCACCGGAACGCAAGGCGGCCATCGCTGGGGGGATTCAATCGGTTTGGACTGGAACGCGACGCCGCGCTCCGTGAATGAGTTTCGATATGGGTACCAGAGCGCCAGCGTCTCTTTTAATCGGCCTGGCCGGCCCCTTGGTCCCGCCTACATCTCCAACGACTACACCGATCCATACAATTCGGCCTTCCCGCAAGGCCGCAACTCCCCGGTTACCGAATTTACCGACAATTTCACGCACATCCTGGGTAAGCATACGTTGAAGGCGGGCGCCAATTACCGGCACACCCTTCAGACCGGCTTCAACGATGGCGGTATCTACCCCAACGTCACATTCAGCCCCACCGCGAACGGGAACGCGCCGCCCGCGAGTGTCCGTCCGGCGGGCCTTTCGTCGACCGACCAGACGCGCTTCAACAACCTCTACAATGAACTGCTCGGCCGCGCCGATCAGAGCATCGAAACCTTCCTGAGCAACCTGAAGACCTTCCAGGCCGCCGGCACCACCCGCCAGCGCGATTACACGATCAATGAGCAAGGCTACTTCATCCAGGACGACTGGAGAGTGCTTCGCAACCTCACCTTCAACCTGGGATTGCGCTGGGATATCTTTGGGAGTCCTCACGAAAAGAACGGGCAGCAGGGCACCTTGGATCAAGTCGGGGCCCTCACCGCCAGCAGCCATATCAACAATTTCACCGTCGTGCCCACCAAAAGCTTCTATCCAACCGATCTCAACAACTTTGCCCCGCGTTTCGGTTTCGCGTGGGACATCTTCGGCGATGGAAAGACGGCTCTGCGCGGTAACTATGGGATCTTCTACGACCGCACCGTCGGCGCCACCGTCAACACCGTGGATTCCGGCACCCCCGGATTCACTCAGACCGCCTTTGTCCGCCCGAACGTGAACGGCACCGACATCCGGCTCAGCGATAACATCGGCTCTCCGGTGGTTACCGGATCGCCAACCTTGCTGCTTCCGGCCAACCGTTCCACCAGTGTCAACGTGTACGATCCTCATCTGAGGACTGGCTATGTTGAGCAGTATGGTCTCTCCATCCAGCGCGAGCTTGCCAAGAACACGATTCTCGAAGTCGGCTACGTCGGAGAGCGCGGCAAGAAGCTGTTCTACAACGAAAACCTCAACCAGTCGCACATCTATGGCGATTTTCTGAATTCCTTCAAGGAACTTCAAGTGGCCTGTCCCACTTCCTCTTGTGGCGGTCCGGCGCCTTCCGCCGGCAACACCCTGGTGAGAATGTTCGGGACTCCAACGGCAGCCGTCACCGGCGTCGGCGGCGCCACTGTCCTCGCGCAAGGACAGGTTGGGGCGGCGGCCAGCAGCATCGATCAGACGCAGTTCGCGAAATACGCGAACGCGGGTCTGTCCGACTTTTATCTGCGGAATTTCCCGCAATACAACAATGTGTTCTACGGCACCAATACCGGCCTCAGCTGGTATGACTCCCTGCAGATCAGCCTGCGGCGAAACACCGGCATGCTGAGGACGGCCATTAACTTCACCTACAGCCACACCCTCGATAACACCAACCAGGAAGGCAACGGGACCAGTTCCCCCATCGACAGCTTCAATCTTCCGCTTGCCAAGGGGCGCGGCGATTTTGATCGTCCGATGTCCTTGAATTCGGCGGTTACCTTCACGCCTCCCATCGGACGCAACAAGATGGTCGGCGGTAACATGCCCAAGTGGATGGATACGCTCGTCGGCGGGTGGGACATTGGCGCGCTCCTGGTAATCCAGAGCGCTCAGCCGTTCACCGTGACATCGGGCCGCGCTACCGGGCCCACTTCCGCGGTTGCTTCGTACGCCAACTACACCGGCGATCACAATGCCGGCTTCCTGCAACGCCGCGGCGACGGTGTGTATT
>JAYTVY010000126.1:0-4222 GCA_043743755.1 Bryobacterales bacterium
GCCACCAGTATGCTGTATTTTCGTCTTGCCGGTCGAGATCTTTTCATCGTACGGCCAACTGTGTCTTAACTGTTTGTCTCAGCCCAGGGGGCCACCGCACTCACGCGCTGACAAATTGTCTCCTAAATGCCGCGCCGGTTACCCCACAGCTCGACGTGCAAACGCGGGCTCAGGCGCCAGCCCTCCCTCTTGGCGATTTCCGCCAGCCAGCGGCCACGTTCGGCAAGCACCTCGGCGCTGGTGCCCTCGGGCATCAGGACCACCCGCTCGCGTGCCGCGCCGGTCTGGGCCACGATTGCGCGGATCTCTTCCACGTCTTGAGGATCGGCTACCACGAACTTCATCTGATACGGATACCGGGACATCAAGGATCGCAATACCTCAGGCCGATAGCGCAGCCGGTCATGCTGAGCGGACCACTGACCCAGGGGCGTGGAATTCGCCAGCTTGGGGCTGATGCTCATCAGGTCACAACGAACCGGGGCGTCCACCGTTCCGGCGGTTTCGATGGTGAGGTGCTGGGTGAGCTCATGAGTCAGCTCGACGACGCGCGGGGCGATCATCGGCTCGCCGCCCGTAAGCACCACATGCGGCGCGCCGAACGCATTCACTTCATCCACTATCGATTCCACCGTGCGTTCGTCGCCTTCGGGCTGCCAGGATGTATAGGGCGTATCGCACCACTGGCAGCGCAGATTGCAGCCGCTGGTACGCACGAACACGGATGGGACGCCAACCAGCGTGCCCTCGCCTTGAATCGAATAGAAGATCTCGGCGATTTTCATAGCCGGTACTCGATTGGATCGTTAAGACCCGCTTCGGCGAAGCCCTTCAATCGCAGACGGCAGGAATCGCACTCACCGCAAGCGATGCCGTGTTCATCCGGATCGTAGCAACTGTGGGTGAGCCGGTAATCGACTCCGAGTTCACTCCCCAGCCGGATAATCCCGGCCTTTGAAAGCTGGATCAAGGGCGTGTGGATCTGGATGCGCGTCCGGCCCTCCACGCCTGCTTTAGTCGCGAGATTCGCCATGCGCTCGAACGCTTCGATGTATTCGGGCCGGCAATCGGGATAGCCGGAGTAATCAATCGCGTTCACGCCCAGAAAAATGTCCGGACATTCCAGTACTTCGGCCCAGGCGAGCGCGAAGGACAAGAACACGGTGTTGCGCGCCGGCACGTAGGTCACGGGAATCCCCTCGCTGGCGCCGGTCTTGGGCACGTCGATGTCCGCGGTGAGCGCCGAGCCGCCGAATACACGCAGATCGATGCGCATCACCACGTGCTGTGCGGCTCCCATGCTTTCGGCAACGCGCTGCGCCGCATCCAGCTCCACGCGATGGCGCTGTCCATAATCGAAGGACAACGCGGAACAGGCAAAACCATCGCGGCGGGCGCAGGCCATCGTGGTGGCCGAATCGAGTCCGCCGCTAAGCAGGCAAACCGCGGGCTTCATTTGGGCAGCTTAAGCGACAGCAGAAAACCCGCGGCTGGAAATATCGCCACCGCGGCCAGCGCGCGGCCCAGCGTAATCTGGTCGCCCAGCCAGCCGGTGAGCGGGATGAAGATGAGGCCCGCCATGCCCCACGCAAATCCCATCATCAGCGCCGATACGGTTCCCGATTGCGACGGGACCAGCTCTTGCGCCATCACCACGTTCACCGGAATCGTAAACAGCAGCACCAGGCCCGTGAGCGCGAGGCCGAGGATTGAGAGCGCGCCGCCGGTGAGGAAGAACAACGCCAGGAATGGCAAGCAGCCGATCATCGAAATCATGATCACTTTTTTTCCCCCGAACCGGTCCGCCATGTGACCGCCGAGGAATCCGCCGACGGCGCCGAATGCGAGGTACAGCGAGAGCGCGTAGCTGGCATCCGCGATGGTGAATCCGCGTTCGCGATGCAAGTAGAGCGGCAGGAATTGCGAGAACACTACCTGCACCACGGACCGGATGAAGACCAGGAAGTAGAGGACCGTGAGCGGTTTCCATACGGCGGCGAGCGGCCGCCATTCGTAGCGCTGGCGAGGCCCGGCGGGAGGGTCGTGAACGGGCAGCATCACCAGCAGCAGCACCGTGATCAGAACGCCGGGTAGCGCGGCCCAGCAGGTCCGCAGCGGTCCGGCCAGCGTCAGCCAGGTTGAGAAATACGTCGGGCCAAACGCCAGCCCCAGCGTTCCCGCGCTGATGAAGATGGCCATCCAGCGGCCGCGATTGCCGGCCAGTCCCAGGGTCGCCCGAGCCGATGCCTGGGGATGGAACGAAGCGATTCCCATGCCGCCCAGCACCACCAGGAAGATCAGCCATCCGAAGCTGGGCGCGATTCCGAGCGCCGAAATGAAGATGCCCGCCACTGCCGGAGCGAGTGCGGAAAAGAGCCGCGTGTGGAAGCGGTCCGAAAGGAACCCCCAGACCGGCTGCATCACCGATGAAGACAATCCCATCATGCCGCCCAGGATTCCCGCTTGCGTGAGGCTGAGTCCGAGCCGGTCGCCAAGGACGGGCTGGAAGGTACCGAGCGCCGCGGAATACAGATCGATAAAGAAGTGCCCGAGCGAAAAAAGGATAAGCCCCAGGAACCCCGCCTGCGCAATGGGCTGAGCCAATTTAATCTTTACCGCGGAAGCCACCCCCCATTGTATTGTGGGGCGGACCCCCTGGTCCGCAGGCGGCCCCCCGGCCGCCTTCAAGCTTCCGGTTGCGTCTTCCACCTTCGGTGAATCCACAGCCACTGATCCGGATACTCCCGTATCACCGCCTCCAGCACCGAGTGCAGACGCTGCGCATCCGCCTGCACATCTCCTGTCATCGGTACCGGCGGATAAAAGCGAAGCACGTAGCGGCGCTCCGTTTCATTCCATAACGCGAAGCCCGGGATGGCAGCCGCCCCCGTACGGGCGGCGAACCGCACGAAAGCGGCGCTGGCGGAAGCCTGCTTTCCGAAGAAGTTTACGAACACGCCCTCTTGCAGCGACGTATTCTGATCCACCAGCACGCCCACGGCTCCATTCCGCGCCAGCACACGCAGTATGGTGCGAGCCGCCTCGTGCTTCTCGATCAGCCGGTTGCCGGAAAGCTGCCGGCGCGATTCCACCAGCTGGTCTACGCCGGAGTGATCCAGGCGGCGGATCACGATATTCATCGGCTCCGTCAGCAGCGCATGCGCGAAAGCGCTCAACTCCCAATTGCCCAGATGCGCCGTCGCCACCATCACGCCTTTGCCCTGCTTCTTGGCATCCAGATAATGTTCCAGGCCCTCATAGCGAATCCACTCGCCGGCGTTGTTCTTGGTAATGCGCGGAAAGCGCGCGAAGGCGTAAAGCAGCCGTGCGATGGATCGAAACACGCCGTCCACAATGCGTTTGCGATCCTCATCCGTCTTCTCCGGATAAGCAAATGCCAGGTTGCTCATCGCGGTCCGCCTCAAGCGCGGCAGTCCGATATCGAGCAGGTGCGAGCAACCGCGTGCGAACCCCTCAGGAAGGCGGCCAAGCAGCCACAAGACAAGTCTGGCGATGATGTACTGGATCAGATTATTCTATCCAACCGCCGCCAAGCACCAGGTCGCCGTCATAAAACACCGCGCCCTGACCTGGCGTAACGGCTCGCTGCGGCTCGTCGAATCGAACCTCCACGCGCCTCTCATCGGCGCCGGGAAACAGCGTGGCGGGCGCGGCAGCGTGCTTATTGCGGATCTTGACTTCCGCGCGCGTTGGGCGATCAATGGGCGCAATCGAGATCCAGTTCACGTCTTTGGTGGAAAGGCGGCCGCGCAGCAAATCGTCATTGCCGCCGACGATCACGCGCTGCGAAGCCGGCTCGGTGGCGATGACGTAGAGCGGCTCGGCGGCGGCCACGCGCAATCCGCGCCTCTGTCCGACGGTGAAGTGATGCACGCCTTCATGTTCGCCCAGCACGCGGCCTTCGGTGGTCACGATCTCACCGTGCGTGCGCTCGCGCTCAATTCCCCGCTCGCGGAAATACGAGTCGATGAAAGCAGCGTAGTCGCCGTTGGGCACGAAGCAAATTTCCTGGCTGTCCTTCTTCTCCGCCACCGGCAGACCCAGCTCGCGGGCCAGCTCGCGGACCTCGCCCTTCACGTAATTGCCCAGGGGAAACAGCGTGCGCGCGAGCTGCTCCTGCTTCAGTCCGCAAAGAAAGTAGGTCTGGTCCTTGGCCGCATCCCGGCTGCGGCGCATTTGATAGCGCCCGCTGGCATCGTCG
>JAYTVY010000127.1:0-2933 GCA_043743755.1 Bryobacterales bacterium
GTCATAGCTTCGATTGTTGCAACACTGGTCCGAGCCATTCGCGGAACCATGCGCCGAACGCCGCCAGGTCGCGGTCGCCCTCCGGACCTAGCGGCCCCGCGAACGCGCCGGCCTTGATGCCGCGCAATCGAGTGGCTTCCTTGATGGCCACCGGCGCTGGAAAACGTCCGAACCAGCCCAGAAACTCTGAAACGCAGGCGTCCAGCTTGCACGTCAGCTCCCGATTGCCGGAAACCACCGCGCGATCAAGGGCCACCATCAGCTCGGGCACGGCGCTGGCCACGCCCGAAATCATGCCATCCGCCCCGTCGGCTCGCACCTGCGCGTAAATGCTGTCCCATCCAGCCAGCAGAGTGAAATTGCACGTCTTCTTGTGATCTCTAAGCAGCGCGAAGCCCTCCAGATCGCCGCTGGAATCCTTGATTCCCGCGAATGCGCCCGTCGAGAGCAGTTCCACCGCGGTCCGGGGCTCCAGCGGGCTGGTAAACGCGGGAATGTTGTACAAGAACACTGGTATATCGCGGCTCAGCTCTTCGGCGAAACGCAGATAGAACGCGCGAATGTTCTCCTGCGAGTAACGGAAGTAGTACGGCGGCATCAGCAGCAGCGCGGCAGCTCCGGAATCCGCTGCATCCTGCCCGAGTTGAATCGCCCCGGTAAGCGTCGAGTGCGACACGTTGACGATCAATGGCACCCGGCTGCGCTTCACGGCGAAATCCAGCATGCGGGCGCGATCCTCCAGCACGAAGTGCACGAACTCGCCCGTCGATCCCAGCAGCGCGATTCCGCTGACGCCGCGCTCCGACAGAAAATCGATAAGCTCCAGAGTGGCCGCCAGATCTATGGTGTATTCCTGCGAGCGGCGCGGCGTGACCGCGGCGGCGATCACGCCTTCGAAGGTCACAGGTTGGTGGGTCTTCTTCATCGATGGGAACCGCGGTTTATACTGAAGGACATTGCCGGGAGGCACGCATGGAACACAAATTGAATGATATCTCTCGCAGGTCCTTCTTCCAAACTTCATCGGCGGCGGGCGCGGCCGCCTTCACCATCGTCAAGCCCGAGTTGGTTCGCGGAGCGGGCAAAGAGCGCCTCAAGGCCGGACTGGTCGGCTGCGGCGGACGCGGCACCCAGGCCATTCTCGACTTGATGCAGGGCACTGAAAATGTCGACGTGGTGTCCATGGGGGATCTGTTTGAGGACAAGCTGGAAGGCTCGCTGGCCAAGATCCGCGCCCACACGGATTTTCCCGCGTTCGAGAGCCGCCTCAAGGTTGAGCCCGAGCGTCACTTCACCGGCTTCGACGCGTACAAAAAGGTGCTGGCTTCCGACATCGACATCGTGATGCTGGCCACGCCGCCCGGATATCGGCCCATGCACTTTGAAGCCGCCGTGGAAGCCCGGAAACACGTCTTCTGCGAAAAGCCCTTTGGCACCGATCCCGTGGGAGTGCGCCGCTTCATGGCCGCGGCAAATAAATCCGAGCAGTTGAAGCTTACCGTGATGTCCGGCGCGCAGCGCCGCAATGACGCCAATTACGTTCAGACCGTGCGCAAGATTCAGGATGGCGCGATCGGCGAGGTGCTGGCCCTGTATGCCTACTGGGTGGGCCGCCCGGTGATCCAGCAGAAGGTGCGCGATCCGAAGTGGGGCGACATGACCTGGGAGCATCGCAACTGGTACTCGTTCGTGTGGATTGGCGGCGACCAGATCGTGGAGCAGCACCTGCACAACATTGACGTCTGCAACTGGGTGATGGGAACACATCCGGTGGAGGTGGTGGCTACCGGCGGCGCGGTCTGGCGGCCGCGCGAGGAGTTGTATGGGAACATCTACGATCACATCAGCGCCGACTTCGTCTATCCCGGCGGAGTACGCATGTCCAGCTATTGCCGCCAGTTCCCCGCTCCGCTGCATCAGAACATCAGCGAACAAATCGTCGGCACGCTGAAGCGCAGCAATGGGCATGATTTGGGGAACGCCGCGAAGACGGCGCCTTATGTGGCCGAACACACTGCGATGGCGGCCAGCATCCGAGGCGACGGACCCTACGTGAATCACGGGATGACCGTGGCGGAGAGCACCATGACGTGCATCATGGGTCGCGAATCGGCATACACGGGCGACAAGGTAACGTGGGATCAAATCATGGCTTCGCAGCTCGATCTTATGCCGAAGGCATTTGGCTATGAAGAGAGAATGGAAGTGCCGGCGCTGCCTGTTCCGGGGGTGTATAAGCTGGTGTAGGCTTCGCGGCGGGGGAAGAGACAGGGAGGCCTGTCCTACGCGGGCTGGGTGGTTTTCATTTTTCGGCGCAGCAAGCCGATGCCGATCAAGCCGGCGCCCAAGAGCGTGAGCGTTTGCGGCTCGGGGACGCTGTTCACATGTAATGGCGAGTTGAAATCCACGCCCTGAAGCAGGTAGTTCGATCCGGTATCGTACACCCCGCGATTCTTAGGGGCCGCGAAGAAATATTGGAACGTGCTCCCCAGCGACACCGAGCTTCCCGAGGTCCCCTGCGCCAGCGGCGTCAGCTGCAACAGGTTCGGCTGCGCCAGATTGCTTCCAAAAATCGCGTAACCGTCGCCCGCGTCCAGCGAAGAGATGCGCAGGCTGTTCACAGTGACGGCGCTGCCGAAATTGAGCCGGATCACCTCAAACACAGACCCGTTGTTGTCGATTTCATTGATATCTCCGTTCCCCAGCGTCGGACAGTTGGCCGGGTTAGAGCACACCCCTAATCCCAGGTCGTCCGGCATCTGCGCGCGGTTGTTCAGAATCACGTTGCTGGTCCACTGGCCCGTGGTCTTTGAAACGTCGAAGGCGCTGACGGTAAGGCTGCCAATGCCGACCGACTCGGGCAGGTGGCCCAGCGGGAACGCCGTCGAGAAGTCGATAATCGTCGCTCGGGCCATAAGGCCTCCGAAAAGCAG
>JAYTVY010000128.1:0-2134 GCA_043743755.1 Bryobacterales bacterium
CCTAATACCATTTGCGGAATCAGTACTAAGGCTAACACGAATGAGGACGGGTGTCAGGATACTTGCAAAGTAAAGCCGCGCGGGACACAACATTAGCCATCAGCCTCAGGCCGCAGTCGCCCTCGAGAGACAGGATTGACTCGGGATGGAACTGCACGGCCTCCATAGGCAGATCGCGGTGGCGGACGCCCATGATGACGCCATCGTCGCTTTCGGCTGTGACTTCGAGGCAGGCGGGGAGCTTGCTGGGGATGGCGTAGAGCGAATGATAGCGGCCGACTTTGAAGCTGCCGGGGAGGCCTTCAAAGACGCCGACGCCACGGTGGGTTACTACCGACGGTTTGCCGTGCATGGGGTAATCCAAGACGCCGAGCTCGCCGCCAAAGGCTTCCACCATGCCTTGCAGGCCGAGGCACACGCCGAAAACGGGGATGCCTTCGCGGGCGGCGAAGCGGACCAGTTCGGGGACTCCGAAATCGGCGGGGCGCTTGGGGCCGGGGGAGATCAGGATCAGATGCGGCGCGAGGGCGCGGATCATTTCCGGTGGAATGCCGGCGCGGTAGGTGACTACCTCAGCGCCGGTCTGGCGCGCGTAGTTGGCCAGTGTGTGGATGAAGCAATCGTCGTTATCCACCAGCAGCATTTTCACACCTTCGCCAACGCGAGTGGGGGGTGTATCGCCGGGCTTGGCGCGTGCGCCCATGGCGTCGAGGGCGCGGAAGAATCCAGTCGCCTTCATACGCGTTTCCTGCTCTTCCATTTCAGGGATGGAATCGTAGAGCAGAGTGGCGCCGACGGAGTAGCGCGCCACGCCGTCGCGCAGGTGGACGGTGCGGATCAGGATGCCGGTGTTCATGTCGCCATTGAGGCTGAGCATGCCGACAGCGCCGCCGTACCATCCGCGGGCGTCCTTTTCGAGATTCTCGATGGCTTGCGCGGCGGCTTTTTTCGGCGCGCCGATCACGGTGACGGCCCACATGTGGGTGAGGAACGCGTCGAGTGAATCGAAACCATCGGCCAGCGTGCCTTCCACGTGATCCACGGTATGGAACACGCCCGCATAGGATTCGATGAGCCGGCGGCCGATCACTTTCACCGAGCCGGGCACGCACACGCGCGACTTGTCATTGCGATCGACGTCGCTGCACATGGTGAGCTCGGACTCTTCCTTGGTGGAGTTGAGCAGATCGCGGATGCTGTCGGCGTCCTGCAGAGGGTCGCCGGTGCGGCGTGCGGTGCCTGCGATGGGGCAGGTCTCCACGCGGTGGCCTTCCACGCGCACGAACATTTCCGGAGACGCTCCGATGAGCTGCTCTTCGCCAAGCTGCAGGAAGAATTCATAGGGACTAGGGCTGGCGTGCTGGATCCGCTCGAAGAGTTTGGACGGGCTCTGGGAGAAATTCGCCCGAAAGGTCTGGCGGAGCACCACCTCGTAGTAATTGCCGCAGCGCATGCCTTCGCGCACGGTTTCGACGCCCGCCATGTACTCGGCGGGCTGGTGGTTGGATGTTATAGGGCCGGGTTTTCGCCTGGGCGGCGACGGGGACTTGACGCCGGTGCGGTCAAACCCCGCGGTGGTGACGCCGCCGCGTTCGAAATCGTACCGGAAGCGCTCGATCTGTTCCTTCTTGCGATCCATGTAGTAGATGTCGTCGCAAAGGAACAGGTGCAGATCCTTGTGGCCATCGCGGGGGAGTTTCAGATCGATGGGGTCAAACTGGAACAGCAGATCGTAGCCGAAGGCGCCGACCAGGGCGAGGCGGGAGTCCTCAAGGGTGCGGAATTCCTGGATCAGCGTGCGCAATATGGAAAACGCGGATGGCTGCTTGCTGCGTTGTTCCTCGGGAAAGACTTTTGGAAGCGGTTTGAGGCGGCCGTGCAGGGTTCCTTCGCGCATGGCGAACGACTCCCAATGCGGATGCTGTTCCAGCAGCGGAAAGAGGATGCGGTTGAGGGCCTGGCCGCGCGCGTTCAGGGGGCGGATCTCGACGTTGCGCTGAGTGGCCACCAGTTCGATCGGCGGGGCGACGGAGGCGACGTCCCAGCGGGAGTAGCGTTCGGGGTATTCATAGCCGGAGGAAAGGTAGATGCCGCGGTGGCGGTCAAGCTGGCGCAGGAGGCTTTTGAGGCCGCG
>JAYTVY010000129.1:0-3402 GCA_043743755.1 Bryobacterales bacterium
CGGAACCTCGCTGAACGATCAGGCAAGGTATTGTTCCGATTGCGGGACGGCTACCGGCATGGGGAACTGGACCCCGCCGCCGGATCAGAGGCTGAGCCGGCCCGCCACCGACTACAAGATCGCCGGAGTCTGCGCCGGGCTTGCCCGCTATCTGGGAGCGGACGTCACGCTGGTGCGCGTCCTCTGGGTGGTGGCGGTGTTCTGGCCCATCCCGCTGCTAGGGCTGGTAGCCTATTTCGCAGCCTGGATCCTGATGCCAAAGGATCTGGCGCCTATTTCGCAGCCTTCTTCGGCTCAGACGACGGCGGGGTGAGACCCTTCGCGCGCAGGTAGCCGACGATGTTGCCGTAATGATCATTGAGCGAGGCGATCAGGCCGATCATGGCGTTCACGGGGTACTTGCCCCCGGTTTCGGCCAGCGCCGTAGCGTCGTCCATGCTCTTCAGCGCTTCGTCGCAGTAATCGAATGACTGCTTGAGTGCGGCTACGAGATCCTCTTTCTTCGTCGCATCGTGGATCTTTGCGGTGTCCGGCCGCGCGCCGCCGCCGATGGCCGAACAGAAGCCGTAATTGCCCATCGCGGTGTGTTGGATCCACTCGGTGAACGGGCGCTGCGACGCCGAGAGCTTGAAACTGTAATCCGCCTCCGGCATGAGTTGCGCGCTGCCAATGAGAAACTGCTTCGCGCTGCTATATCGCGCCGTCACAGCTTTGGTCAGCGGATTCGATTCCGCCAGCAGGCACGCCGCGGTGAGCAACGACAAGGCCAGAATTCGCATGACGCGATTCTAGCGCAACTGGCTTTCCACTTCCTGCAGCCAGTCCGGCCGCTTCAGCACATCGCGCGGCTTGCTGCCGTCGGGCGGCCCGATGATGCCTTCATGTTGCATCATGTCGAGAATGCGCGCCGCCCTTCCGTATCCCAGGCGCAACCTGCGCTGCAGCGTGGAGGTAGACGCCTTGCCCATTTCCAGCACCACCCGGACCGCGTCCTGATACATCGGATCCTGCGCGCCCTCGAACTCCTCGGCATCGCCGTCGGGCTCGTCGTCGGGAGGCGCCATCAAGAAGGTCGTATCGTAATCCGGCCGCGCCTGCGCCTTCCAGAACTCCACTACGCGATTGGTCTCGCTCTCGGTGACGAACGCGCCGTGCACGCGCGTCAGCCGTGAGGATCCGGGCGGCAGGTAGAGCATATCGCCCTTGCCCAGCAGATGCTCGGCGCCCATCACGTCCAGCACCGTGCGTGAATCCACGCGTGTCGCCACGCGGAAACTGATGCGCGACGGGAAATTCGCCTTGATCAAGCCGGTGATCACGTCGACGCTGGGACGCTGGGTGGCCAGCACCAGATGCATGCCCACCGCGCGCGCCATCTGGGCGAGGCGCGCCACCGCTTCTTCCACATTGCCGCGCTCCACCATCATCAAGTCGGCCAGCTCGTCAATCAGGATCAAGATGTACGGCAGCGGCCGCAGATCTTCCTCGACAGGTTCTTCATCTTCGAACAAACTGCGGGGAACACTCTGTAGCTGCTTCACCTTCCGGTTGTACTGATCGATATTGCGCACGCCCTGCGCGGCCAGCAGCTTCAAACGGCGCTCCATTTCGAGCACTGCGTTGCGCAGAGCGTTGGTTGCTTTTTTGGGATCCTGCACCACCGGCGTCAGCAGGTGCGGGATGCCTTCATAGAGACCCAGTTCCAGCCGCTTCGGGTCCACCATGATCATGCGCACTTCGTCCGGCGTCGATTTGTACAGCACTGACATGATCAACGAATTCAGCATCACGCTTTTGCCCGATCCGGTAGAGCCCGCGATCAGCAGGTGCGGCATCGACTCCAGCGCGGCTACCTTGATGCGGCCGTTGATGTCCTTGCCCAGGCAGATGGTCAGCTTGGAAGGCGAATTCTGGAACTCCTCGGACTCCAGAATCTGCCGCAGGCTGATCACCTCGCGGCGCGTGTTCGGCACCTCGATGCCTACCGTCGGCTTGCCCGGAATGCGCTCGATGAGAATAGATTCGGCCTGCAATCCCAGGCAGAGGTCTTCGGTCAGCGTCGTAATCCGGCTGTACTTGATGCCGGCTTCGGGCTTAAATTCAAACGTCGTGACCACGGGTCCGGGATTGATCTGGACCACCGATCCATGCACGCTGAACTCTTCGAACTTGGATTTTACCCGGGTCGCGATCTCCTTCAGCTCCACGGAATCGTAGGGATTTTTGGCGGGGACTTCATTGAGCAGTTCCGTGGAAGGGAGGTGGTAATCGTGAGGCTCGCGAGCCAGCGGCAGCGCGGCTCTTTCTCGCGCAGTGGTTACCGTTACCGCCGGCTCAACCGGCGGCGGAGGCGTCACGGGCGCGGGCTGCGCGTATTCCAGTTCGTGAATGGGAATCTCGGCGGCGCCCGGCTCGGCCCAGGGCGGAGCGTCGTCCGTATCGGGCCGCAAATCGACCACGGCGGCCGCGGACACGGGCTGCGCCTGTTTGTCCGCTTTCTTTTGCGCGGCTCTGGCTTTGGCTTCTTCCAGACGCGCCTTGGCGCGCTCCTTTGCCACCTGCCGCTGTCGCTCCCGCCATTTGCTCCAGCGCGCGCCGATCCGCTCCCACACACTGCGGGGACCCGCGAGCCACGCCGCCAGGCTGGACATGGAAAACGTCGAGATCAGGTACACCGCGACGATCAACGAGATGGCGGTTAGCAGAAGCGTGCCGGTGAGGTTCAGCGAGGCGATAAGTCCGGCGGCCAGCAGGTTCCCCAGCAGACCTCCAGGAGTGAACGCGCCGCCCCACATAGTCCAGTGCGGGCCAAGCGACAACGCGGTGCAGCCGGCCAGCAGCAGCAGCAGCGATCCGCAGATCTTGACGCCTGCCGATTCGATGGCTTGCGACCGGATCCATTTCCAGGCCAGCATCCACAGCAGCACCGGCATCGCGAACGCCGCGAGGCCGAGCAACTGGAAGCAGAGATCGGAGACAAAAGCGCCGGGGAATCCGATCAAGTTGTGCGCGTGGGCCGCGCCGGAGACGGCATCCCAGGAGGGATCCACCGGATCGTAGGAAATCAGGCTCAACGTAAGGAACAGCCCCATCGCCAGAAACACGAATGCGGCTGCTTCGTTTGCCCGGGGGAAACGTGTCGGTCCTAGTAGTTTCATTCCGCGCTGAAGCGGAAAAGTACAGCCAGAGCGATTACTATTATGCCAAAAAAGATACGATAGTACACGAAGGGCATCAGGCTGTTCCGCCGGAGGTACCGCAGGAAGACGGCGATCACCACCGCGCCGGCCAGGGCGCTGACGGCGACGCCCACCACAAACGGCATGCGCATGTCCGGCTCAATGCCGCCGTGCTTATAGATATCCCAGGCCTTTTTTCCCGCTGCGGCTGCGATGGCCGGAG
>JAYTVY010000130.1:0-8500 GCA_043743755.1 Bryobacterales bacterium
CGTCAACATCATGGTTTCCAGCGATGGCGGCCGTACCCTGGCCACGCTGCCTACGCGCAGCAAGCACGTCGACAATCATGAAATCTGGATCGATCCGAAGAACAACAGCCGTTACCTGGTGGGCTGCGACGGCGGTGTGTATGAGAGTTTCGACAAAGGCGAGAACTGGAATTTCAAGGCCAACCTTCCCATCCCGCAGTTCTATGACATCGCCGTGGATGACGCGCTGCCTTTTTATAATGTCTACGGCGGCACCCAGGACAACTACAGCTTCGGATGCCCGTCGCGCACCAAGAACGCCAGCGGCATCACCAATGCCGATTGCTTTGTCACCCACGGCGGCGATGGCTTTTACACCCGCGTGGATCCCAAGGATTCGAACACCGTTTACGCCACCATGCAAAACGGCGGCTTGGTGCGGTTTGACCGTCGTACCGGCGAGCGCGTGGGCATCCAGCCGCAGCCGGCCAAGGGCGATCCGCCCATGCGCTGGAACTGGGATGCGCCGCTCGCCGTCAGCCCGCACTCCAGTTCGCGGCTGTACTTCGGCGCGCAACGGTTGTATCGCAGCGATGACCGCGGCGACAGCTGGCGGCCCGTAAGTCCTGACCTCACCCGGCAGCTTGATCGCAACAAGCTCACCGTGATGGGCAAAGTCTGGGGCGCGGATGCCGTGCAAAAACACGTCTCCACGGCGCTCTACGGAAATATCTCCGCCATCGCCGAGTCTCCCCGTCAGGAAGGGCTCATCTACGCGGGCACCGATGACGGATTGCTCCAGGTTACCGAGGACGGCGGAAAGACGTGGCGCCAGATAGAGAAGGCCGGCGGAGTGCCCGAGGATGCATACGTCGCGCGCATCGTCGCTTCGCAGCATGACGCGGGCACGGTCTACGTGGCGTATGAAAATCATCAGAACGGCGACTTCAAACCGTACCTGATCAAGAGCACGGACCGCGGCAGGTCATGGATCGCCGCGTCCGGCAATCTGCCCGACAACGGCGCGGTCTACGCGCTGGCGGAGGATCACGTCAATCCCAGGCTGCTCTTCGCCGGAACAGAATACGGCCTCTACTTCACTCCCATTGGCGGTGAGAAATGGATCAAGCTCGGCGGCGGCATGCCGGTGATTCAGGTGCGCGATCTCGCAATCCAAAAGCGCGAGAACGATCTGGTGGTGGGTACTTTCGGCCGCGGCTTCTACATTCTGGACGACTATTCGGCGCTGCGAAGTGTAACCGCCGAGTCGCTCAAGGCGGATAGCGAATTGTTCCCCGTACGCACGGCGTTGTCGTATGTGCCCGCCACGCCGCTAGGCGGCCAGGGAAAAGGATCGCTGGGCGAAGCCTTCTTTACCGCGCCCAATCCGCCCTTTGGAGCCATCCTCACCTATCACCTCAAGGATGGCCTGCGCACGAAACGCCAGGCCCGCCAGCAGCGCGACCGCGAAGCCGCGCGCAAGAATGAGACTCCCCCGTATCCAACTGTCGAAGAACTGCGCGCCGAGGCCGAGGAAGAGGCCCCGGTCGTCGTGATGACGGTGAGCGATGCATCCGGCAAAGTGGTGCGCCGCCTGGAAGGTCCCGCGACGCGCGGAATGCAGCGCGTGGCCTGGGATCTCCGCGGTCCCGCCCCCGTGGTACCGCCCGCGCCTCCCGCGGGCGCGGCAGGCCGGGGCGGCCGTGGTGGCGGCGGCGGCGAAGGCCCCGCCGGCGGTGCCGAAGAAGAGGGAGGCGGCTTTTTCTTCAGGCCCACGGGCCCGCTGGTGGTCCCCGGCAAATACACCGTCACCATGGCCAAGCGCGTGGAAGGCGTGCTCACGCCGCTTCCCGGTTCACAAACATTCGAAGTGGTGGCCGAAGGCGTCTCCACGCGGGATGACCGCGTCGCGATGGCCGATTTCCAGGAGAAGCTGGCGCGCTTGCAAAAGGCTTCGAACGCCGCCGATCAGTTCGCCACCGAGGCTCGCACGCGCCTGGACGCCATGGTTCGCGCCATCGACGCCACGCCCTCGCTACCGCCCAAGCTGCGCGAAGAAGCTCGCAATCTCGAGCGGCGTCTCGCCGACATCACCCGCGCCCTGCGCGGCGATACCGTCATGCGCGCGCGCAATGAAGCGACACCCGAGTCCATCTCCGAGCGCGTATCCTCAGCCGCCCAGTCCCTGCGCTTATCCACCGGCCATCCCACCAAGACAGCCATCGAAAACTACCAGATCGCCTCGGAGGAATTGGCCGCCGAAATTCCCAAGCTGCGCCGCCTGGTTGAAACCGACATCCGCGCCATCGAAAAACAACTCGACGCCGCCGGCGCGCCTCCCACACCTGGGCGCTTGCCGGATTGGAAGAAGTGACCGCCGCGTCAGACGGGCTTCAGATCGCCCAGCATGGTTGGGATCAGCTCGGAAACCGTCGGGTGGATATGCACCGCGCGCTGCATCAGCGTATACGGCTTGTCCGCGTACATTACGTCCAGGATGCAGTGAATCGCTTCGTCGCCGCCGGTGCCGAGAATCGAAGCGCCCAGGATTTTCTTGGTCTCCGCATCCACCATGATTTTCATGAAGCCCTGGGTTTCACCTTTCTCCACGGCGCGTCCAACTTTCGACATGGGGCGCTGGCCCACCAGGATCTTTCGCCCTGTCTTGGCAGCCTCCGCCTGCGTCATCCCGCAGCGCCCCAGCGGAGGGTCGATATACAGCGCGTACGTGGGAATGCGATCGCTGACCCGGCGCGGATCGTTATCCAGAAGATTCGCCGCGGCGATTTCGAAATCGTTGTAGGACGTGTGCGTGAACCCGCCCTTGCCGTTGCAATCGCCCAGCGCCCAGATGCCTTCCACATTGGTCCGCAGCTGATCGTCAATCTTGATGTACCCGCGCTCATCCGTCGCTATTCCAGCCTTGTCCAATCCCAGTTCGTCCGTGTTGGGACGGCGTCCCGTCGCCAGCAGCAGGTGCGATCCGCTCACTTCCGGCTCGCCGTCCCTGCAATCCACTCCCGCATGGATCTCCTCGCCGTGTTTCGAGAGACGGATGCACTTCGCGTTCAAACGAACTTTGATCCCCTCGGCTTCCAGAATGCCCTGGATCGCTGCCGACACATCTTCGTCCTCCCGCCGGACCAGGCGCGACTCCATCTCGATGATGGTCACTTCGCTGCCAAAGCGCCGGAGCATCTGCCCGAACTCGAGTCCAATGTAGCTGCCGCCGACAATAACCAGGTGGCGCGGCAGAAAATCGACGTCCATCATCGAGCTGTTCGTGAGATACGGGACCTCGCCGACGCCCTGCAGCGCGGGAATCGCGGCGCGCCCTCCCGTGTTAATGAAAATGCGCGGGGCCGTGAGCCGCGCCTCGCCCACGCTCACTTCGCGCGGCGATTCGAAGCGGGCGTGGCCTTCGTACACCGTGCAGTTCGCCAGGTTCTTCAGCGAGGCCTCGAGCCCCGTTCGCGATTCGCCGGAGATGGCGTCCTTGCGGGCCTTCACGCGCTTCATGTCCACCGTAACCGGGCCGGCCCCGATCCCGTATTCGGCGGCTCGCCGCGCAATGTGCGCCGCATAGGCGCTGGCCACCATGGTCTTGGTCGGTATGCAACCCGTATTGACGCACGTGCCGCCGAAAAGCTTGCGCTCAATGATCGCAACCTGCATTCCGGATGTTGCAAGCCGCCGGGCCAGGGATGGCCCGGCCTGTCCAGTGCCGATGACGATTGCATCGTAAGCGTTCATGACTTTCCTGTGTCCGGCAGCATGCGGCGGAAGCTCGCGAAATTATGGCGGCAAGCATCGCAGCGGTAAGGCAGCGCCCCCATCCGCAACTGTACGATCACTCTTAGCGGTGGGCGGTAATAGCGTTCCGACCATTTGGTGAGATTGGTCCGCATGCATTTCGGGCAGCGCGCGTAACGTACCAGCGAGGGCCTCCAGAGCGGCGCGAAGAAGCGATTCGCGCAATGCCGGCAGCGGAAGGGAAAGATACCCACCAGACTGCGCAGCCGCTCCGGCAAGCCGCGCACAGTGGACGAGCGGATGTTCTGTTGCCCGCAATTGGGGCAGCGAGCGAAGGCCATCTGCCGACGATTATAATCTTCTTCCATGCAGACAACACGCCGGGAACTCATGGGAGCCATGCTGGCCACTGCCGCGGCGGCTCAGGCCGAGACTTCAGCCGTCACTCGATTCGTCCGGTTCGGCTCGGGCGGCGCGGTCTCCTACGGCATTCTGGATGGCGAGACGATCCACGCCATTCGAGGCGACCTCTTCGGCAGCCACAAAAAGACCGGCGCGAAATACAAGTTGGGCGAGGTGAAACTGCTGGCGCCCTGTACGCCATCAAAGGTGCTGGCGGTGGGCTTGAATTACAAGAGCCACATCGGAAACCGCCCGGCTCCCACGGTCCCGGAGATCTTCTATAAACCCATCACGTGCCTGCGGAATCCGGGCGACTCCATCGTGATTCCAGCCGATTCGCGCAACACGCACTACGAGGGCGAACTGGTCATCGTCATGGGCCGGAACGCAACGCATATTTCCGTGGCCGAGGCCAAGAACGCAATCTTCGGCGTGACCTGCGGCAACGATGTGTCCGAGCGCGACTGGCAAGGCGGGCCCAACAAAGACCTGCAGTGGTGGCGTGCCAAAGGCGCCGATACCTTCGGGCCGCTGGGCCCGGTTATCGCGTGCGGCCTTGACTACGGCAATGTGCTGTTACAGACGCGCCTGAACGGTGAGGTGGTCCAGAAGCAAGTGACCTCGGATCTGCTGTTCGACTGCCCCACCATCGTCAGCTATATCAGCCGTTACGTGGCGCTGGCGGCGGGAGATGTCATCTACACCGGGACGCCTGGAGCCACTAAGCGCATGACTCCTGGAGATGTGGTGGAGGTGGATATCGAAGGGATCGGAGTGTTGCGCAATCCGATCGTCGCGGCGTCCTAGCGGGCTTCCGCCACGCCCGGCGTCGAAGCCTTCTTAGCGGTCTTGGCGGCCACTACTTCCTTGGCTTTTTGCAGCAGGGCCTTGGATGCGGGCAGCGAGTCCACGGCCTTCAGCACTTCCGGATCGTGCTGGAGCGCGAACTGCTCGCTCTGTTCCTTGCTGAACGCGGTGATGAAGAACTCGTCGCGCAGGCGATCCGCGATCCACGGGCGGTCATGCTCCCATTCCTTGTCTTCGATTACCGCTCCGCGCTTGGTCAGGAACGCCCGGAAGCTAGACAGCACCGCTTCGTCGGGTCTCCACTCTTTCTCGAGTTTGCCGGGATGCGTTCCGAAATATTCCGCGGCGAAATAGAAGAATCCCAGGCGTCCTTGCAGGGTTGCTTCCAGCGTATCCAGCTTGGGCGTTTCATAGCGCTCATCCGGCGCGATGCCGTCGCCGCCGTACACCACGCGTCCGCTGTCCGTCTTGCGAAGGTCCTTGGGATTATTCTTTCCCTCCAGCCGGCTGTAGTATTCGTAGAATGACCGATTGGCGTATTCGCGCTGAATCAGCCGTCCACTGGGCGTATAGTAGTGCGCGATGGTCAGCAGCAGAGCCGCGTTTCCCGACAGCGGAAACGGCGCCTGCACCAGACCCTTGCCGAACGTGTTTTCGCCCATGATCCAGGCGCGATCGTGATCCTGCAGCGCCCCCGCGAGAATCTCGGACGCCGATGCCGATCCGCGGTCCACCAGCACGACGATGGGGTACTCCGGCCCGCGCTCGCCTTTGCGCGCCGTAAACTTTGCCTCGGCCGAAGCCCGCCCGTGATGCGAGACGATGGTCTGCCCCTTGTGCAGGAAGCGGTCGGCTACGTTAACGGCTTCATTCACCAGCCCGCCCGGATTTCCGCGCAGATCCAGCACCAGCCCTTCGATTGACTGCTCGCCGAACTGCGTCAGCGCGGCATCCACTTCATGACCAGTGGTCTCATTGAAAGCGTCCACCTTCATGTAAGCGATGCCCGGCCTGATCCAGAACGTGTGGTTCACGCTGCCGCGCGGCACTTCATCGCGCACCACGCCGAAAATCAGCGGCTCCACATTTCCTTCGCGCCGCACCACGATCCGCACTTTGGTTCCGCGCGGGCCCTTGAGCAGTGAGGAGACTTCAGAGACGTTCAGCTTGGTGGCGTCCTTGTCGTCCACGGCGACAATCCGGTCGCCCGGGTGGATTCCGGCCCGATATGCCGGCGACCCCTGGAATGGGTACAGCACCAGCACCTTGCCCTCCGGCTGTCCCACCAGCATGCCGACACCGTAGTAATGCCCGGCTTGCCCCTCGCGCAGGATCTGCCACGCCTTGGCATCGAAGAAATTCGAGTGCGGATCCAGCGTCCGCAGCATTCCCGGGATGGCCCCCCGGTACACCAACCGGTCCGCATCCACCTTGTCGGCGAAGTTCGATTCAACCGCCTGATATAACTGGGTAAACTTCTTGACGCTGGCGCGCAAATCGTCATCCGACTGGGCTGCCGCGGCGGTGGAGGAAAGCGTTAAGCCGCAAATCGCGGCCGTTAGTAAGAGCGCCAGGGGTAGGCGCCGGTAGAAGTTCATGGGGACCTCGGGTGCTTCCATCCTAGCGGAAAACCGGCCCCGCCGCTGGCGCACTAATAGTAGGACGCGCCCGGGCGGAAAATGGTCGCCAGAAATGTCAGGACCGCTTCAGGTGCAGATAGCCGGTGCCCGCGATGAGTACTAGCAAGCCCGCGCTCGCGAAGTACAGATTACGGATGCCAATGGCCTGCGCGATGGATCCGGCGCACAGCATCGCCACCACCTGTGAGATGGACAGCGCCGACATCAGGCTGCTGGTCACGCGGCCCAGCATGTCATGCGGGGTTTCCTCCTGCAGGAGCGTCTGGGAGGGAATCATGATGAAGGCCGCGCCGAAGCCGATGCCGAGCGTCATCGCGACAGCGGTCGGAATGTTCCCCACCGCCGCCAGCACCAGAATGCACACGCCGATGCTGAGCAGTCCGAAGACCACCAGGTGGTTTTTCGAGCGGTTCCGGGCGAAGCGATGGATGAACTGGGCCCCTATGATCATGCCCACCCCCACCAGTGAGCTGAGGATTCCCAGCAGCCGCGGACCGCCCATGAGGATGTCCCGGATGTAAACGGCAATCAGCGCTCCATAACAGCGAATGGCGAACATCCCCGCCGTCATCGAGATCATGACGAAGGACACCGGTGCATGCGTGAAGATGAACTTCAGTCCGGCATTCATTTCGGTAACCACCGAGGAAAGCTTCAGCGGCGACGGCGTTCGCTCGCGGTGTATGGCGACGGAAGAGATCATTGCGGCCGAAAACAGAAAGCTCAAGCTGTCCAGCCAGAAACAGGGATTCGCGCCGAACCAGGCAACTAACTGCGTGGTGGCGGCGGGACCAAGGATCTGCATTCCCTGCAGGGCCTGGGACATCAGAGCGTTGGCGCTCATGAGGCCGTTGCGAGGCACGATGGCTCGCAGCGCCACCGATTGGGCCGGAATGAAGAAGCTTGAAACCGCGCTGAGCGCGAAAAGAATGGCGTAGATCTGGTTGACGCTGCCGGCGCCGAGCAGCAGCAGTACCAGACCGGCACGCAACAGATCGCTGGCGATCATGGTGGCCTTGACGTTCCAGCGGTCCACGAAAACACCAGCGATAGGACTAATCAATGCCAACGGCAAGAAGTAAGCCACGAAGATCAACGCGATCTGCGCGGGCGTGCCGTGCATCTGAAACGGCACGATCGTGAAGACGCCGAAGATCGCCAGGAAATCCCCGAAGATGCTTACGATTTGTGCGATCCAGAGACGCCGGACCGGCGCCAGCTTCAGAACTTCCTTGAAGCCCAGCGGCGTTTCGGCAGGTGGAGCGGGAGTGGCCATGCGGGTTGGGTGAATTTTCATCATATCCGGTGCGCGGTACGATACAGGCTGAATGGAATCCGCGTTGGATGGTTTGAAGGTGCTGGATTTTTCGCACGCGCTCGCCGGGCCGTACTGCACCATGCTGCTGGCGCAATACGGAGCGGAAGTGTACAAGGTGGAGGCGGCGGGCAGCGGCGACATCGGACGCGGATGGGGTCCGCCGTTCACCGGCGATCAAGCGTCGTTCTTTGTCGGCGTGAACATCGGAAAGCGTGGGGTTTCAATCGATCTGAAGCGCCCCGAAGGCATCGAGCTGTGTCTGCGCCTGGCGGAACGCGCGGACGTACTGCTGGAGAATTTCCGCCCTGGAACCATGGAGCGGCTGGGGCTGGGCCACCAGACTGTGCGCCGGAGAAATCCGCGGCTGGTGTATTGCTCCATTTCGGGCTACGGGCAGGACGGACCTTCGCGCGACGAACCCGCCATGGATCTGATCCTGCAGGCTTCTTGCGGGTTGATCAGCGTGACCGGCACTCCGGATGGCGAGCCCGCGCGCTGCGGCCATTCCGTGGCCGATGTCACCGCCGGCATGTTCGCGCTGATCGGAATGCTGATGGCTTTGCGGGCGCGCGACCGCACCGGCGAGGGTCAGTTCGTCGAC
>JAYTVY010000131.1:0-3080 GCA_043743755.1 Bryobacterales bacterium
AATACGATGGGCTTCTCCTTGTATCAGCACTTCGATGACAATGACATCTCCACGGAGTATTCGGCGCTCATGTCCAAGGTGATGGCTAACGGCAACGGCCGCGTAAAGTTTCCCATCAATGAGCCGGCCGAAGGACGCAAGAAATCGCAGATCGAGGAGTATCTGGAGTTTTACAAAGGTCCCGGCGTGCAGCACATCGCCATGGCCACGGCCGATATCATCGCCACCGTGACCAAGCTGCGCGATCAGGGCATCGAGTTCCTGCGTATTCCCACCACCTACTACCAGGAACTGGAAGCGCGCGTTGGCAAGATCGACGAACCGGTGGATGAGCTGGCAAAGCTCGGCATCCTGGTGGATCGCGACGATGAAGGCTACATGCTTCAGATCTTCACCAAGCCGGTGGAGGACCGCCCGACATTGTTCTACGAGATCATCCAGCGCAAAGGCAGCCGCAGTTTCGGCAAGGGCAACTTCAAGGCGCTCTTCGAATCCATCGAGCGTGAGCAGGAGTTGCGGGGCAACCTGTAGCCCGGTTCCCGCCGCATGAAACTCTGCACGTTTGAAGTGCGCACGCACCTGGGGCGTCACCAGCGCATTGGCGCCGTGACGGACGCCGGAATCGTCGATCTGAATTTCGCATGCGCCGCTTTACTCGGCGGAAATTATCATCTTGCCGATGCCGTGGTTCCCGCCCAAATGCTGCCGTTCCTCGAAGCGGGCGCGCTCGCCATGGACAAGGCTCGTAAAGTGGTGGCCCTTCCCATCGCTCGAGAAGGCCCCAACGGGGAAACACTCCTCTATCAGCCCCATGAGGTGAAACTTCTGGCCCCGCTCCCTCGTCCCGCCTCGGTGCGCGATTTTTACGCGTTTGAGGAACACGTCAAGAAGGGTTTCGAGAAGCGCGGCGAGCCGATGCCGCAAGAATGGTATGAAATCCCGGTCTACTACAAAAGCGGCCATCACAACATCATTGGTACCGATACCGATGTCCTCTGGCCCTCATTCACCGAAAAGTTCGACTACGAACTCGAGCTGGCTTGCGTCATTGGCAAGCGCGGAACCAACATCAAAGCCGAAAACGCCGCCGAATACATCGCCGGATTCACCGTGATGAACGATTTCAGCGCCCGCGATATCCAGCGCCGCGAAATGAAAGTGCGCCTCGGCCCGGCCAAAGGCAAAGACTGGTGCACCGCGCTAGGGCCGTGGCTGGTAACTCCCGACGAAATCGGCGATCCGTACAACCTCGAAATGGTAGCGCGCATCAACGGCGAAGAATGGTCGCGCGGCAATTCTAAAAGCCTGTATTGGAAATTCGAGCAAATGATCGAGTTCGCCAGCCAGGACGACACTCTCTATCCCGGCGACGTCCTGGGCTCCGGAACCGTCGGAACCGGCTGCGGCCTCGAACTCGACCGCTGGGTCCAGCGCGGCGACATCATCGATCTCGAAATCGACCGCATCGGAGTCCTGCGAAATCGCGTCGCCGGTCAGGCATGCAGCTGACCTACCGCGTACCCGCCGACTTCAACTCTTCAGCAATAATCGGCTTGATCGAAGCCAGCGTGAACGGCCCCCGATACAGCTTCCCATTAATAAAAAACGACGGCGTCCCTTCCACTCCCGCGGACTCCCCGTCCGCCAGGTCCTTCTCAATCGCAGGTTTAAACCGGTTGGAATCCAGATCTTCGGCCAGCCTCTTGGTATCCAGACCAAGCTCCCCCGCCCATGCGAGGATGTTCTCCCTGGTCAGCTCACGGAAATGCGCGAAGAGCTTGTCGTGCATGGGCCAGAATTTCCCCTGCGCCTGCGCAGCCAGCGAAGCTGCCGCCGCTAGCCGCGCATGCGGGTGCATGGGCAGCGGGAACTGTTTGTAGACCACCTTGACGTCCTTTGGGTAGGCGTCCAATACGGCCTTCACTTCCTTCGTGGCGGTCGAGCAGTAGGGACATTCGAAATCGGAAAATTCCACCACCGTGATCCGCGCGCTTTCCGGACCTTGCATGGGAGCGCCGGCGATCGGAATCGCTACCGGATCCTCCAGCAGCTTCGGCACTTTGCGCGCGATCTGGGAATCGGCCAGCATTTTCACGATCTCCGCGCGCGTGCGGCCCTCTTGCGCGCCTCTCACCACCATCCCCGCCAGCGCTTTGCTGTACGCGCAGTTGGGATCCTTAACGCGGCACTCCGCGATCTTCATGCCGCACAGACACGTGCAGCCCTCTTCATTAAGAATGGCCAGAGCCTTCTGCTTCTGCGCCGGGGTGAGCGCACTCAGATCGATGCCGGTCGGCTCAACCGCAGGCACTTGGGCCAGAAGAGAACCCGCGCAAGCCAGGACTATACAGACGAAAACCCGCATAGATCCATTATTGCACCGTGGTGCAAGCTTTCAGGCCTGCTACCAGCGCGAATAACGCGAGTCGTTAAGGGAACACCTGGGCGCGGAAATGTGCGTCAAAGGAAACTCTAGCACGCTCCGTTCCCCGTCGAGACACTGTGGACAAACCGCGTCTCGTCTTTGCAGCCAGTACGTTTTCCCAGGAGTCACGTGTACCGCCGACATCACCTGCGGAATCTGTTCTTCGCTCGCCATCCACCCGCTCAGCTGTTCGGTTCCATTCGCGTGAATAATCTTCACCTGATATTCATTCCCGTGGGTGTGGGCCATGCCGTCTCCCTGAATCGGGGGGACCGGAGTGCGCGTGGGCCTCCGGTCCTCCTTCTGGCTGCCTGCACCAGTTTCCGAGTTCATGTCCTAGACTCCCGGACGGGGAAAAGTATTTCAGATATTTTTTGCTTAGCGGATTTCCGCGTGCAGGAAACTCTTGATATCGTCCTCATTAACGCCCGGTTCGCCCGGAGCCACGTTGTTGAGGCGCCCTTCCTTCGTCCAATGTTCCAGCTTGTCCACCAGGCTGTACAAGTGGTCAAACGAATCCACGATGAAGAGCAGCGGCTGGTAGTGGTCAATCGCAAACCCTTGATTTATAGCCCATTCCAGTTGGATCGGATAACGCTGCACGTCGGGCGACTCAATAGCGTGCTCAATCTCGCCGAATGAGCTGAGCAGTCCG
>JAYTVY010000132.1:0-2486 GCA_043743755.1 Bryobacterales bacterium
TCGTCGTCGGTCAGCTTTCCGGTGTGCAGCCGGTGCGATGCGCTGAAGCGATAGCGGCGGGTGAGACGGATCATCGGGCCTCCCAATAATCCACGAACAAATCCTCGGTTTCATAAAGACGGACGTTGTGCAGCCGCGCGCGCCCTTCGCGGAAGTACGGCGCGAGGCGAGTCCAGATGCTGGCGGCGATGTTCTCGGTAGTCGGCACTACGCGGTCAAACGGAGGCACTTCGTGATTGAGAAATCGGTGGTCCATCGGCTCGATCACGGCCTTCTGGATGGTATCTTTCAGGCTCTTCAAGTCGAAAACCATCCCGGTGACGGGGTCGGGATCGCCGTCCAGGGTCACTTCCAGCACATAGTTGTGGCCATGACCGTGCGGATTGGCGGCCTCGCCGTAGAGCTCGCGATTTTCCTCCGCGCTGAGCGACGCTTGCGCGCAAACGTGCGAAGCCGAGAATTCCGCCTTTCGGGTGATGAGCATATCCGTGATTTAGATGCTCCCGGAAGCCTTCGGGATACCCTAAAATTATAGATGGATGAATAAGGGAAGCGTGGATCGAATACTGAAGGGCGCGGTGGCTGCGCTGGTGGTGGCGCTCGCGTTCGTCATCTACAAGGGGCTGGAAGAGCCGGTTGTGGGGCCGGGCGACGGCGCGCCGGACTTCAGCTTCACTTCCGATCAGGGCTCACGCATCACGCCCACCAGCTTCCACGGGAAAGTTCTGGTCCTGAACTTCTGGGCTACCTGGTGCCCGCCCTGCGTGCAGGAGATGCCCTCGTTAAATGAATTGCAGAGGGTATTCGGCAAGGATGGACTGGTGGTGGTGGGGGTCAGCATCGATTCAAATGAGAAGGTATACCGCAGCTTCCTGCAGAAGTTCAATATAACGTTTCAGACGTGGCGCGATCCCAAGCAGGACATCAGCTTCGATTACGGGACTTATAAAGTGCCGGAGACCTACATCATAGACGCCAAGGGCAAAGTGCTGGACAAGATCGTAAGCTCGCCGCCCAAGGGCTGGACCGACCCGGAGATGCTGGCGCGAGTGCGCGGATACCTCGCGAAGACCTAAACTGGCTGCATGGATCCCGGCGTCATCGAAGCCGTTCATCAGGTGCTGGGGCAGCGCGGCTACTTGCACCGGTCCGAGGATCTGGCGCTCTATCAATACGACGGCAGTATAGACAAAGCCATCCCGGATCTGGTGGTGTTCCCCCGCTCGACGGACGACGTCGCGGCCATGGTCCGGATCGCGAATCGGCATGGTGTGCCTCTGGTGGGACGGGGCGCCGGCACCGGGCTCAGCGGTGGAGCGATACCGCGTGCGGGCGGCATCGTAATTTCATTCGCGCGCATGAACCGGATCCTCGAGATCGATCTGGACAATGAGCGGGCGGCGATGGAGCCGGGCGTGGTGAATCTGGAGATCACCCAGGCAGTACAGGCCGGCGGCTATTTCTATGCGCCCGATCCTTCCAGCCAGAAGGCCTGCACCATCGGCGGCAACGTCGCCGAAAATTCCGGCGGCCCGCACACGCTGGCCTACGGCGTCACTACCAACCACGTACTGGGACTCGAAGCCGTGCTCGCCGACGGATCCATCATCCGGACCGGCGGCAATGCTCCCGACCAGCCGGGCTACGACCTCACGGGGCTGCTGACGGGATCGGAAGGCACCATGGCGCTGGTGACCAGGATCACGGTGCGGCTGATGCGCCAGCCGGAGATGGTGAAGACGCTGCTCGCAATCTACGATTCCGTGGATGAATGCGCCGATACGGTGGCCGAAATCACGGCGCGCGCCATCACGCCGGCGGCGGTTGAGATGCTGGACGGCGTGATGCTGCGCATGGTGGAAGAGGCCACGCACGCGGGCTATCCGATGGACGCGGCGGCGGTGCTGTTGATTGAGCTGGAGGGGTTGCGCGAAGCGGTGGAAGAGCAGACTGAACAGATCAGCCAGGTGTGCGGCCTCTGCAAGGCCCGCGAGGTGCGCGTGGCGCGGTCGGCCGAGGAGCGCGAGTTGCTTTGGAAGGGACGCAAGAACGCTTTCGGCGCGGTGGGGCGCGTCAGCCCGTCGTACTACGTGCAGGACGGCGTGGTCCCGCGGACACAGATCGCTCCCACGCTGCGCTTCATCCAGACGGTCTCGGAAAAACACGGGCTGACCATCAGCAACATCTTTCATGCGGGCGACGGAAACATGCACCCTATAATCCTCTTCGATCCGCGCCAGCCGGGACAGCTCGAAGCCGCGATCGCGGCCGGTGAGGACATCCTGCGCTTCTGTATCCAGTCCGGCGGATCGATCACGGGCGAGCACGGCGTGGGCATGGAAAAGTCCGAGCTGATCGGCGAGCAGTTTTCCGACGATAGCCTGAATATGATCCGGGGATTCAAGACGCTGTTTGATCCAGCGTGCAGGTTGAACCCGGGGAAACTGCTGCCGCTGGGTAAGGGGTGCATGGAGATCCGCCAGCCC
>JAYTVY010000133.1:0-10433 GCA_043743755.1 Bryobacterales bacterium
CAGACGTTGAAAGGCGGGGCAGTTGAGGATGAGGCGCTCTGGAGACTCTAGTTTTATGAAGACATGGACCGGGTCACGGATCTCGTGGGTCCGCTGATCCACGCCAAAGGCCCTGGCATTTTTTTTCTTTGACACAAGCTGCGCGCCCTGGTTCCTAAAACCAGTTTAAGTAAACGAGGCTATCACAGGAGGGAAGCCTTCAGAATCTGGGAACGTCCACCCAAGTTGCGCCATCTCATGCACTTCCAGGCATAACTGACTGCCTCCACTATAATCATCGGCGAGAATCGAAGAGCGCGGCTGCGCTATGTCAGGTATGAAAACTTTGGTCGGGGCGAGAGGATTCGAACCTCCGACCTCCTGGTCCCGAACCAGGCGCTCTAGCCAGGCTGAGCCACGCCCCGACGTTGGTGGGAACTGCTCCTAGTGTACCAGACCTTCACCAATCGTGCCCCTGGCGGATATTGGCCATCTTGGTTGAAAAGCACCATACCGCATCCCCTGCCGTTACTGAATTCACTGGACTTCCCCACTGGCACGGAACATGCACTAGCGGAATGTTTACGGAAGGACACTCGATTTCATGAGCACTCACCACAGATGGATTTACGCGGTGGCCATGGCCCTGCCGCTGGCTGTCGCAGTCGCCCAGGATTCGGCGCCGCGGGAGCAAGGTCCGCCGCCACGCTCGGACGGAGGCTGGCGCAGGTTCAGTGACCGTCGTCCCGATCAGCGGCCCGAGCAAGGGCCCCCGCCTCCACAGGCTCCGTCGCAGCTTACCGTACCGGCCGGAACCTGGGTCACCTTGCGAGTGGATCAGCCGATCTCCAGCAATCATAATCAGGCGGGCGACAGCTTCACCGGCACGCTGGCGCAGCCGCTGGTGGCGCAGGGAATCGTGATCGCGCGCCGCGGACAAACGGTACGCGGGCGAGTCTCGGAAGCGGTGAAAGCCGGACGCGTGCAAGGCACCTCACGGCTCGCACTCGAGCTGACCGAACTTACCTTGGTGGACGGCCAGCAGATCCCGCTCAGGACCCAGGTGGTTGGCCGCAAGGGCGACACCTCGGTGGGCAATGATGTGGCCGCTGTCGGAGTGACCACTGGCGCGGGAGCCGCCATCGGCGGGGCAGCCGCGGGCGGATTTGGCGCGGGCATGGGCGCCATCGCCGGCGCCGGCGCCTCCATCATCGGAGTGCTAACCACGCGCGGCAGACCAACCGTGGTTTATCCGGAAACAATGCTCACCTTCCGGATCGATGCGCCCATTACGTTCTCAACCGAGCGCTCCTATGAAGCGTTCCAGCCGGTGATGCAGGAAGATTACGAGCGCGATGGCGGCTACCGCCAAGGCCCTCCGCCGCGACTCGCTCAGCGGCCGTATTACGGCTATCCGTATCCCTATTATTATGGCGGCGGGTACCCATACTGGGGACCCAGCATCGGATTCTATGGCGTATACGGCGGGCGCGGATTCGGCCATCGCCGCTGGTAAGGAATGCGTGAGCCGCGGCCTAATGGTCGCGGCTCTTCAGTTCGTCGAGTAAGGCTTTGAGGCCCCGCTTGTGGTAGAGCTGAACCAGGCGTTGCTCTTCCGCTGAAGGGGCCATCACGCGTTGCAAGCGCGGATCGTTCAGGTCCGCACGGCTCGGGATCCACATGCTGCCGTCGGTGAACTCAACGCTTGACACAAACCCGGTCATACCCTCAATCGCCACCTGCTGGCCGTTGCGCTGCGGGAACTTCAGCGTGGTGTCTTTCAGGATCTGCGTCCGTGCGCCGGGAGCCAGCTGCGTCTCCGTGGGCACCGAGCCGGCCAGAAACTCGCGGCCTTGGCGGTCATGCAGGATCCAGCCGATTTCCAGGTACCGCACCGCGCGATCGGACCGGTTCCGGACTTCGAGTCGCGGCGCGCGGGCTTCATTCCCAGCAATCCGAGCCATGCCTTCCAGCGGCTCGACCGGTGAATCCGGCATCTTCAAGAACGCGAACTGAACCTGCTTTTCCGGCTCGAAATTGGTGGGACGGCCGCCCCGCGACATTTGCACGTCCAGCCCCGGACGGTCCGCCTGGCGGCTGAGACTGGCCAGCATTTCCTTTTGCAGACGCTCCGGTCCGCCCTCCGCCAGCAGGCTCTTGTAATAGCGCCGGTCGCGGCGCGCCTCGAATTCGCAAACCGTCATGGTTCGCCGGGAGTTGAGCTTGTCGGGACCGTAAAAAGAAAGATCCTCGAACAGAACGCCATCCAGGCCCACCGTTACCGGAAATCCCGAGACGCCCTGCAGCGGACGCAACAGGCGCATATCTATGCGGATGGGAAAACTCTCATTGGGCCCGACATCCAGACTGGTCACCGTTACCGATCCCTTGCCGCCCGGCGTAATTTCCTGGGCGGTAACCAGCAGAGTGATTCCGCGTATACGGCGCTGGGTGGAGTTGCGGAAAGTCAGCGCGGCATGCAGATCCACCAGCATGGCGCCGCCGCGTGCGGATTCGGTGGAGTCTCCGTAATCGGTGTTGAGAACCGCCACGGGGGAATCCTTCGGAAGATCGATTTTTGGATAGACGCCCGCCACTGCCGGAAGCAGCACGGCGAGAGCGGCGGCGCAACTACGGAGCATAATAAACCTTGGTCATGGTGGCCTGCCCCGTGTCCGAATCGATGTAGCGCGCGCCGGCCGAATCCTGCATGCTCACCGTTACGGCCGCCTCCGAGCTGCGGTGCAGCAGCGACATCGAGTTGCCATTCTGCTTCACTTCAATGCCGGAGGGTCCGGCTTCAATGGTGACGCCATCCTGCGCGGCGGGCTGAGTGATGCCAGGGATGCGCACCACGGATCCGATGCGTTCGTAGCGAATCCGCTGCCATGCGGAGCGCAGGTGATCGAGATCGGACTGCGGCAGCTTGACCCAGAGCACGGCCATTACCACCACCGTCGCGCCGGAAAGCACCATGGCTGCGTTCCACCCCAGGCTATGCGATTTGACGCTCTTTGCCGCGGGCCGGTCAAAGCGGGCGATGGCCTCGCCGGCTGCCAGGCCAACGCGGATGTTGCCGGTGATTTCGCCCGAAAGCCGCGCCCAATTCAGATGATCCGGAAGCTCCTGGGAAACCTGGCGCACTTCCTCGCGCAGGCTCCGCAGCGCTTGCACATCGCGGCTGCATTGCTGGCACTGATTCAGGTGGCGGCGGATGCGCCAGCGCTCAAATCCGCGCAGATCGTCGCCCGCAAAGAGAGCCAGCTGCGTTTCGGGGGGATGCATTACGAGTCCCTCCGTTCCGAAGCCCGGCGGCTGCGTTCCAGGTAACGTCGGAATTTTATACGCGCGTTAGCGATATGAGACCGGACGGTGGCCTTGGAACAATTCAACTGGCGCGCCACTTCTTCGGCAGGCAGACCCTCTACATCGCGCAGCAGCAGCGCCGTACGCTCGCGCTCGGTAAGGCACGCGAGACCCTGCTCCAGATGTTCCCGATGCTCGCCGCGCAGCACCGCCTGTTCCGGGCTTTCGGATGGCTCGGAGAGAGGCTCAATCAGCGTATCGATATCGCAGAAGTTCACTTTGCCGTGGCGGCGGAGGAAGTCGATGGCGGTATTGCTGGCGATACGCGATAGCCAGTGCGCGGCTTTTTCGGCGTCCTTCAACTGATCGGCGCGTTGCAGGGCCTTTATAAAGGCTTCCTGGGTAAGATCCTGGGCGTCGTCCACATTGCCCACAATCCGGTAGATGAGCAGGAAGATCCTGCGCAAGTTATCGGAAATAAAGCGGCTTTGCAGCTCTTGGGCGGCTTGCCAGGTGGCGTCGATGGGCGGTGGGGCGCCTCGTTCGTTCATTAACCCCTCGAACGTTCTGATCGCCGTCGCCATGCCTATAACAAGGTGACGTGAAAAACGGCGAAACGTGCAATTCTACCTGAAGATCGGCGGGAATCGCCCGCTTCAACATGAAGACGGACCACAACCCGCTTCGGTATCCTGATTATATGAGATCTGTAGCCGTTACCGGAATCGGGAAAACGCACTTTGGGGCGTTTCCGGATCGCGATCTGCGTTCGCTCGCGGTGGAGGCCGGGCAGAAAGCCCTGGAGGACGCCGGAGTCGCGCCCTCGCGGATAGAGGCGTTCTACCTCGGCAACTTCGCCGGACCTTCCTTTGCCGGACAGAACCATCTGGCCCCGTATGTGGCGGAAGGGATGGGGATTACGGGCGTTCCAGCCACTCGGTTCGAGGCCGCTTGCGCATCCAGCGGCGCGGCCTTCTTTCAAGCCGTGGCCAGCGTCGCAGCCGGCATCTACGACACCGTGCTGGTAACCGGGGTAGAGAAAATGACCTCCCAATCCACCCCTCGCGTAACCGAGATTCTAGCCGCGGCGGGCGACTTGGGCGGCGAGGTGCGAGCCGGGGCCACCTTCCCGGCGCTTTTCGCCATGATCGCGCGGCGGCACATGTACCAGTACGGAACCACGCGCGAAATGCTGGCGGCCGTGGCGGTCAAGAATCACGCCAATGGCGCCAAGAACCCGATGGCCCACATGCGCAAAGTAATCACCATGGAGCAGGCGCTGGCGGGCAAGCCGGTGGCCGACCCGCTCACGGTGTATGACTGTTCCCTCGTCAGCGACGGCGCTGCCGCGGTTGTGATTACAGCCCTCGAGCAGGCCGCCGACTTCAAGGGAAAGCCGGCGCGCGTGCTGGGGATTGCGCAGACTTCCGATTATGTGGCGCTCGATCAGAAAGACGACATCACCACCCTGCGCGCTTTGAAAATCGCCGCCGCAAAAGCCTATAAAATGGCCGGCGTCGAGGCGGCCGACATCCAATTCGCGGAAGTGCATGACTGCTTCACCATCGCGGAGATTCTAGCGCTTGAGGATCTCGGCTTCGTAGAGAAGGGCGAAGGCGGCCCATACACCTTGGCGGGAAAGACCTGCCTTCATGGCGAACGCCCAATCAATACCAGCGGCGGCCTGAAATCCAAGGGGCATCCCGTGGGCGCCACCGGCGTCGCGCAGATTTGCGACGTGGTGCAGCAGATTCGCGGCGACGCGGGCGAGCGGCAAATCGCCCGCCATTCCCTCGGACTGGCCCAGAACCTGGGCGGGTCGGGAGCCACCTGCGTGGTCTCCATCCTGGGGGCCGCATGACCGCTCCGGGCAATGGCGTTGTTTATACCGAAACGGTGGTGTATTCCCCCACTCCCCAGTACCTGAACGATGTGCCTTACCAGCTCGCCATCATCGAGCTGGCCAGCGGCGGCAAACTCACCGGGCGCATCGACGGAGAACGGGCATCCATCGGCGACCGGGTGGCGTTCCTGGAGTTTCGCGACGAGGTGGCATTCTTCCGCAAACAGCCATGAAGCTCGCGGCGAGAATGGACCGCATCGGCGTCGAGGGCGCCTTCAAAGTGCTGCTGCGCGCCCGCGCACTCGAAGCCCAGGGCCGCGATATTATCCATCTGGAGCTGGGCGAGCCGGATTTCGACACGCCGAAGCACATTGTAGAGGCGGCCAAGCAGGCGCTGGATCAGGGCTGGACGCGCTACGGTCCCACCCAGGGCTTGCCCGAGCTGCGCGAAAGCATCGCCTCGCATATTCGCCGGACGCGCGGGGTTCAAGTCGGGCCTGAGCATGTGTCGGTGGTGCCGGGCGCCAAGCCGATGATCTTTTTTCCGATGCTGGCGCTGCTGGAGCCGGGCGATGAAGTAATCTATCCCGATCCGGGTTTTCCAATTTACGAATCGATGATTCGCTTCCTGGGCGCAACGCCCGTGTCCGCGCCGCAGGGGGATCTAAACGTCCTGCGCGATCGGCTGAATCATCGCACCAAAATGTTGATCTTGAACTCGCCGCATAATCCCACTGGCGGCGTGATTCCGGCGGAAGATATGCGCGCCATTGCGGACCTGGTACAAAACCGGGATCTGATGGTGCTCTCCGACGAGATCTACTCGCGCATTTATTTCGGCCAGCCGCCAGTGTCCATCGCGTCGCAGCCGGGGATGCTGGAGAAGACCATCGTGCTGGATGGCTTTTCGAAGACTTACGCGATGACCGGCTGGCGCATGGGTTACGGTGTGATGCCGCTGTGGCTGGTGGACGCGGTGAACAAGCTGATGGTGAACTCGAACTCATGCACCGCGAGTTTCACGCAGCGCGCGGGAATCGCGGCGCTCGACGGCCCGCGGGACGCGGTAGAGGCGATGGTCGCGGAATTTCGGCGTCGCAGGGACGCGGTCTGCGCCGCCTTGAACGCGATACCCGGCGTGCATTGCGCCATCCCGGAGGGCGCTTTCTACGTATTCCCGGATATTCGAGGCACGGGCTTTCAATCCCAGACTCTCGCCGACGCCCTGCTGGACGAAGCCGGCGTAGCTGCGGTAAGCGGCACCGCGTTCGGCCCAGGCGGCGAGGGCTACCTGCGTTTCAGCATTGCGAATTCATATCAGAATCTAATGCGGGCGGTTGAAAGGGTGGGCGAGTTTTTAGCCGGCGGTCATTCGCCGAACACTTCCTTCAAAAACACCGTATCCTCCAGCAATCCCTGAAACTGCGGGCGTATCTTCGCCGACCCCTCCACTCTCTGTCTAAACCTAGGATCCAGTTTCGCCCCCGCGCGAAATGCCGCCCCCGCGGCCCCCTTGTTCCCCGCGGCGTATTCCAACAGCCCGAGACTCACATACACATCGGCACGATTCGGCATGTAGCGCGCGGCCCCCGCCGCTGCATCGCGAGCCGCCTTGAAATCCCCCGCTCCGATCCGCTTGAAAGTCTGATCCTGATACAGGTACCCGAGATTCAAATCCAGCAGCCGCCGCAACTCCACTATCGGTGCGGGGTTGTCGTCGACGTTGATGTAAACGTAGCGATCGTTATTCGTATTCCGCCCTCCCAGTTTGCGCACCACCAGGATCGAAGCGGACTGCTTCCCCCGCGAATCGCCGCCCGCATCGTCGCCGGCTTTGAGTGCCGCGAAAAGCTTTTCAGCCAGCTCGCCTTCGGTCGAATCGAACGCCCGCCCCATCGCCTCGGGCACCTGCGCGCCCACCAGGATGTTTCCTTGCGCGGACCAGGTCTTGCCCTGCCGGTCGCCGGCCCAGTTAGGCGCTTTCGGGCCGGTAAACGCGGCGATGCGGCCCTGCGCATCCACTATCGCGATCTGGCGTCCGTCCTTACCGTCGAATTTGTCGTCCGCCAGCAGCTTGTCCAGCGCCTCTTTCGCGCTGAGACCCTGTTTGAGCAGGTCGATGCCGCGCGGTCCGTAGCCAACGTTTACATTCGCCTGCGTGGCCACCGCGCCGATTCCCGCTTCGGCCCACGGGACCACCGATCCCACCGAGAAATAGCGCGATGCGACGGCGACGCCCAGGTCCCCATTGGCGGGATCGCGGGCGACGATGGAGAATGTCGCGACTTGCGCGGAGAGACCGAATGTTATGGCGGCGAACAGGAGCAGACGAGGGCGCATGGATCGTATAGTAGCAACAGTGCGGCGTGTTCTTCGTTCCAGCGCGTATGCTCCTCTTCTGCGTGAGTGTGCGGATTTTCTCGCGTCGTGCGCCGAAACCGAAGCGCTGGTGCTGGCCGCCTCGCGCGGCGCGGCGGACGATCTGGTGCGGTCCAGCTGCCAATTGGGATTCGCCGGCGTCCACCGCACTACGCTGACGGGGCTGGCCGCCCAGCTCGCGGCGCTCGACTTGGCCGAGCGCGATCTCGCGCCCATGAGCCAGTTGAGCCGCGAGGCCATGGCCGCGCGCGTGATCCACAAGCTGCGCGACGGCGGCATTCCGTATTTCGGCGAGGTAGCGCACACGCGCGGCCTTGCTCATGCGGCCGCGAATACCGTCTCCGAGCTGCGGCTGGAGCGCGTGGATCGCGAACGCTTGAGCGCCACCAGCGCTCCGGGGCGCGATCTGGCCCGCATTCTCACGTTGTACGAGCAAGAGCTGGCCGAGTCGTCGCTGGCGGATCTCGCGATCCTTTATGATCGAGCCATTGCGGTAGCGCGCGAGGGGAAGCATCGTCTCTTGGGCCTTCCGCTGCTGCTGGTGGATGTGCGCCTTGAGTTCGCGGCGCAGCGCGAGCTTTTGAGCGCGGTGATCCGGCATGCCCCGCGTGTTCTGGCGACGGTGCTCTCCGGTGACACGCGAGCTGTAGAGATGCTCCAGGAAGCCTGCGGCGTCGTCGCGGTGGAAGATCTCGCGGAAGCGCCCGGAGCGCGGGCTCTCGATAGATCGCGCACTGGTTTGTTTTCGACCATCGCGACCCGCGACCCAGCGCAAGACGACAGCCTGGGTTGCTTTTCCGCGGCGGGCGTGGGCTTAGAGTGTGTCGAGATCGCGCGTCGGATTCTCCAGCTGGCGCGCGAAGGAATTGCATTCGACGATTGCGCGATTCTGCTGCGTAGCCCGGTGCGCTATCAGCCGCTGGTGGAGGAAGCTCTCCGGCGAGCGGGAATCCCGGCGTGGTTCAGCCGCGGTGTCGCGCGTCCCGATCCCGCCGGCCGCGCTTTTCTGGCGCTGCTCGAATGCGCGGCCGAACGCTGCTCAGCCAGCCGCTTCGCGGAGTATCTCTCACTCGGCGAATCGCCGCCCATCGGCCGCATCGCGAAACCGGAGGACCCCGCGCCGCCGGAGGATGAAGTGCTGGCCGCCTTTTATGGAACCGCAACCGCGGCCGCGCCGGCGCTCGAGGAGCGGGAGTCCGAGCCGGAGGATGCCGATGCGCCTGTGATCGGAGGTTCACTACAATCGCCGATCGGGTGGGAGAAGCTGCTGGTGGACGCCGCCGTAATCGGCGGGCGCGATCGCTGGCGCAGAAGATTGCGCGGGCTTGAAAACGAATTGAAGGTGCAGATCGGTGCGCTGCGTGAAGCCGACGAAGGCGAGCGCTTGCGCCTGCAGCGCCAGCTTACGCGCCTGAAACATCTAGAGCGTTTCGCGCTGCCCCTGGTGGACATTCTTGACGAACTGCCGCAACTCGCGCGGTGGGGCGTCTGGATTGAGCGGCTATCGGCTCTGGCGCGCGCGGCGCTGCGGCGTCCCGAATCCGTGCTGCTGGTCTTAGACGAGCTGCAAGTGATGGAAGATGTCGGCCCCGTGGAACTGGGCGAAGTGACCGCGGTGCTGGGCGAGCGCCTGCGGTTCCTGCAGCGCGAGCCGCCTCCCCGGCGATACGGCGGCGTGTTCGTGGCCTCCGTCGAAGAGGCCCGTGGAAGAACTTTCCGGGTGGCGTTCCTGCCAGGTCTCGCTGAAGGACTGTTCCCCTGCAAATCATTCGAGGATCCGCTTCTGTTGGACGCGTGGCGGAGTCAGTTGGACGGCCTGGTGGTGCAGGACGATCGCGTGCACGCCGAGCGCATGCTGCTGCGCATCGCCCTTGCGGCGGCGCAAGAGCGCCTTGTCTTTTCGTATCCGCGCATGGACCTGGCGCAATCGCGGCCGCGCGTGCCGTCGTTTTATGCGCTGGAGATTCTACGCGCGGCGCACGGCCGCTTGCCCCGGCTCCGTGAATTTGAGAAAGCCGCGGCCGGCGGCGCGCCCTCGCGGCTGGATTGGCCGGGTCCTCAAGATCCGAAAGAAGCCATTGACGACGCGGAGTACGATCTGGCCGCGCTAGGTCCAGCATTGATGCTTCCGAAGGGCGAAGGGCGCGCAGCGGGGCGCTATCTGATCGACGCCAGCGCGCACGTCGCACGGTCGCTGCGAACCAGGTATATGCGCTGGAGAAAATCCTGGTCGGGCGCGGACGGCCTGCTGAATCCGTCTGCTCCCGCGCTGGCGGCTCTCAGTGCGCACCGGCTGTCGCAACGTTCCTGGTCGCCTTCATCGCTGCAACATTTCGCCGCGTGCCCGTACCGGTTTTTACTGCATGCGGTGCACCGACTGCAGCCGCGCGAAGAGGTCGCCGCGCTCGAGCAGATGGATCCGCTGACGCGCGGCGCGCTTTTTCATCAGGTCCAGTTCGAGCTCCTTGTGGAATTGAAGTCGAAAGAACTGCTGCCTGTGCAGGCCGGAATGCTTCCAAGAGTTCTTAAGGTGGCTGACATCGCGCTGGACCGCGTGGCAGCCGAATTCGAGGATCAACTCGCTCCGGCCATCCAGCGCGTCTGGCGCAGTGAAGTGGAAGACCTCCGCACGGATCTGCGGGGCTGGCTCCAGCACATGTTTTCCACCGAGACCGAGTGGCTTCCGGCGCACTTCGAGTTCAGCTTCGGTTTGCGCCGCGGCGCGCGACGCGATCCCGCCAGCACGGATGCCGAAGCTGTTCTCGCCAGCGGGGTTCGATTACGCGGCGCCATCGATCTCATCGAGAAGCACGCCACTCGCGGAACCCTGCGCATTACGGATCACAAGACCGGCCGCGCGCCGGAGCGTATCCCGCGATTCGTGGGTGGCGGCGGCACCCTGCAGCCGCTGGTATACGCACTAGCC
>JAYTVY010000134.1:0-6888 GCA_043743755.1 Bryobacterales bacterium
ATGAATCCGCTCTGGATAGCCATCATCACCGTTGCCATTCTGCAGATGTCTGTCTTCTTCACCACCATTTACCTGCATCGCGGTCTTACACATCGCGGCCTGGAGCTGAACCGGTGGGTGGCTTTATTCATGCATCTGGAGCTTGCTCTCTTCACCGGCATCGTGCCGCGCGAGTGGGTAGCCGTTCACCGCAAACACCATCACTTCTCCGACAAGGAAGGCGATCCGCACAGTCCTTACATCTACGGCTTATGGCACGTGCTCTTCGGGAATTTCTTCTATTACCGCCGCGAGAAGAACAACGCCGAGATGGTGCGCAAGTACACGCCCGATTACAAACCCGACCTGTTGGACCGTAATCCGCTCAAGCACTTCACGGTGTTCGGCGGGCTGGCTGTTTTCATGCTGATGTTTGGCTGGGGCTGGGGCGCGGCCGCCTGGGGATTCCACGTCGTTGCGTACATCCTGCTGAACTCGATGGTCAACAGCATCTGCCACTGGATCGGCTATCGCAATTACGAGAACAAAGCCACCAATCTGCAGTGGGTAGCGTTGCTAACGGCCGGCGAAGGCTTACACAACAATCATCATGAGTACCCCAGTTCGGCGAGGTTCGCCTTGCGCGCCCGGGAGATAGACTTGGCGTGGCCGGCGATTCAGCTTTTGAAGTGGATGGGGCTGGCGACGATCAAGCCGGAGCCGATCGCGAAGGCTGCCTAAGCCACCTTCAGGACTTTACCGCTCTTGATGCAGGAAGTGCAGGCCTTAATGCGCTTGTGCCCGCCCTTCACGATCGCCCGAACGCTCTGAAGATTGATGTTCCAGCGCCGCTTGGTCACATTGTGGGCGTGGCTGACCCGGTTGCCGAACAGGGGCCCGCGCCCGCAAATGTCACATACTTTCGCCATATCAGTTAATAGTTTAGCAATCCGCCCGCCCCGTGTGCAACCGCCCCCGCTACCGCTCCACCCGCACGCCCCTCCAAAACGCCACATAATCCTTGATCTGGCGCGCGGCTTTCGACGGCTCCGGGTAGTACCAGGCCGCATCGGCGTTGCGCTTCCCGTCCACCACCACATCGTAATAACTCGCCGTCCCCTTCCACGGACAAACCGTGCGGCTTGCGCTCGCCTCGAAATACTCCTTCTTCACCGACTCCGGCGGAAAATACTGATTCCCTTCCACTTCGACGGTGCGGTCACTCTCGGCCAGCACCATCCCCTCCCACATCGCCTTCGCCATGTTCTTAAAAATGCTCCTTCAACTCCGAAAATGACCGCAATTCCAGCAGCTTCCCGCGCCCCCCGTTACGAACCTCATCGTGCTCCAGGCTCCAGGTATGCGGATGCGGGATGAACACCGCGTTCAGCCCGGCCGCCAGCGCCGGATTGATATCCGACTTCGGCGAATTGCCGATCATCCAGGTTCGCTCCGGATCGAGACCCCGCTCGCTCACCAGTTTCTGGTACGATTCCGTGTCCTTCTCCTTGACGATAGCGGCGTGCCCGAACCAAAGCGCCAGCCCGGACCGGTCGATCTTCAGTTTCTGCTCCTCGGGATGTCCCTTGGTGAAAATCGTAAGACTGTGCTTCGAAGCCAGGTATTCCACCGTCTCGGCCACGCCTTCAATCAGCTGCATTGGATGATCCAGAATCCGCGTCGCAAAAGCCATCACCGTCTTGATATCGTCCTCGCGAATCTCGCGCTCCGACAATCGGTGATAACACTGCGCCAGGTTGCGCCCGAAGTTCTCCGATCCGTAGCCGTGCACCTTCGCGTTGACGATCTCGATCTCATCCAGCACCGCGCGGACTTCCACCGGCGTCAGATTCGAGTGCGACAGAAAATCGCAAAAGTCTTCGAAGGCGCGCTCAAAGAAGATGTTGTTCTCCCACAGCGTGTCATCGGCGTCGACAATCAGATTCAGGCGCTCGGGGGCCATTTTCCGTGTCCGTTTTGCGGGGCTACCGCCTTGATGCGTTGTGTTTGCCGCTGTCGCGAGGCGTAGGCGGGAAAATGCTCCGCCAGGTACCGCATGCGTCCTGCCTCGCTGCGCAGAGCCAGCAGTACTTGCCGGAATTCGAGGTCGGAGACCACCTGCGCAAGCTGGAAGCTCACCTGGGGATCATCCATCTCGGGATCGGCGATCGGCTCCTGATCCTCCATATCGCGCACGGCGGCGTAAGCTTCCAGCACCCGCCGCGCGGTCTCATCCGGAACATCCTCGAATTCTTGATCGTCGAAAAACTCCACCGCCCCCTGCAAATAGCTTTTCTCGTTGTTCAAAAGAATAATTTCAAACCTCCTGCGCCCCACCGTGAGAATGTCCATGCGGCCGTCGGAATAGCTCTTCATTACCTTCTCCACCGATGCTGTGCAGCCCGTGCTGGCGATACCCTTCTCACCCGTCAACACGATGCCGAACTCCGACTTGCTCTTCACCGCCTCCGCCACCATCTGCCTGTAGCGCTCCTCGAAGATGTGCAGCGGCAGCGGAGTGCGCGGAAACAGGACAACTTCGAGCGGAAACAGCGGCAACAGTTCCTGTTGCATTCTGTACTATTATGGCTGCTTGCCGTGCGGCGAGTAACAACCAATGAGGATCGACGGTAAGGTTGTGCTCATCACCGGCGCTTCCGAAGGTCTGGGAGCTGCCTGCGCCGATGCTTTCCGCCGCCGCGGCGCGAGGCTGGCGCTTACCGCCCGGAACGAATCGAAATTGCGGGCGGCCGGAGGCGCGGATGCCCTCGTAGTGGCCGGCGATATCACGCTCCCCGAAACGCGCGAGCAGGTTGTCGCGGCCACGCTGGAACGCTACGGGGTCATCGATATCCTCATCAATAACGCCGGCGTCGGCCTCTATTCGCCGGCGTGGAAAGCGCCGATGGAAAGCGCGCGCGCGATGTTTGAGCTCAACTTCTTCGCGCCCCTGGCCATGATCCAGCTTGTCGCCCCGGTGATGCGGCGGCAGAGCGGAGGAGCCGTTGTCAATGTCGGCTCCATCGCGGGCAAGGTCACGCTGCCGTGGTTCACGCTTTATTCGGCGACAAAATACGCACTCGGATCGCTCACCACCGGTCTCCGCATGGAGCTGAAACGTGACGGGATTCACGCCATGACGGTATGCCCCGGTTACGTCGACACGGATTTTCAGCGGCACGTGCTCGCGGGCACGCGTCCTCCCCAGTCCATGCAGCGCCGGCGGCCGCTGTCGATCACCGCTGCTGAATGCGCTGAAGCCATCGCCCGCGGCGTGGAGCGCGATGCCCGTACCGTGGTGGCGCCGCGCACCGGCTGGCTGTTTGTCCTGGCCGCGCGTGTGTTGCCCAGTCTGATCGAGCGGCAGCTGGCGCGCATGCAGGAGCCCGCTGGATGATCCTCAAGCTCAAGCGAACTCCCGGCATCTATCTGGTCGGCTTTATGGGCAGCGGCAAGACCACCATCGGCGGCGGGCTCGCCTGGGAATTAGGCTGGTCCTTCGCCGACATCGACTCGGACATAGAAGCCGTCCAGGGCATCTCCATCGTGGAAATCTTTGAGACTTGCGGCGAGGCCGAGTTCCGCCGCATAGAAACCGCCGCCATCCAGCAGCGCGTGCGATCCATTGAGCGCGGCAAGCCGACCGTCGTGGCGCTCGGCGGAGGCGCATACGTCCAGGAGGAAAATGCCTCGCTGATCCGGGAAAACGGCGTCACCATCTGGCTGGATTGCCCGCTCGATCTGGTCAAGCGGCGTATTGGCGATTCGTCAAATCGCCCGCTGGCGCGCGATCCCGCGTCGCTCGAAGAGCTCTACCACGTCCGTGCGCCGCTCTATGCGCGCGCCGATTTTCGCATCCAGATCACCGGAGACGATGCCGCCGAAACCGTAAGCCGGATTCTGGCCCTGCCCATCTTCTAATGCGCAGTCCTCGCCAAGCCGCGCTCGCAATTCTGAACGCCGCGCTCACGGCTGCCGACCCCTTCCAGGCCGTTCTGCGGCACGTGCGCCGGCGCGGCGATTTTTTGCTGGCTGGCCGCCATCGCTATCGTCTGGATTCGTTTGCCAACATCTACGTGATCGGCGCGGGCAAGGCCGGAGCGCCAATGGCCCGGGCCATCGAACGATTGCTGGGCCATCGCATTCACTCCGGACTTGTCAACGTGAAATTCGGCCATACAGGGAAGCTGCGGCGCATACAGCTGAATGAGTGCGGGCATCCCGTGCCGGACGAAAACGGAGTCCGTGGTTCCACCCGCATCGCTGCAATCGCGGCCGCTGCGGGCCCCGGCGATCTGGTCCTGTGCCTGATCTCCGGCGGCGCTTCGGCTCTGCTTCCGCTCCCGGCCGCGCCCGTCACACTCGCCGATAAACAGGAGACCACCCGCCTCCTGCTTGCGTGCGGCGCCGATATTCATGAGCTCAACAGCGTCCGCAAGCACATCTCGGCCATAAAAGGCGGCAAGCTCGCGCGCCTTGCCGCGCCCGCTCGCGTGCTGACGTTGATTCTCTCGGATGTCATCGGCGATGACCTCGACACCATCGGCTCCGGCCCCACCGTGCATGACCGCTCCACGTTCGCGGATGCCCGCGCCATCCTGAAGCGCTACGGATTACTGGGCAAAGTGCCGCGCGCCGTCCGCCACTGCATCGAGCACGGCCAGGATGAGACGTGGTCGTTCAATCGCGTCCGCAACATCGTTGTGGGCAGCAACCGGCTCGCCGTGGATGCGGCCGCCGCAAAGGCGCGCTCGCTCGGATACCGCACGCTGGTCCTGTCCACGTTTTTGGAAGGTGAAACACGCGACGTGGCGCGCGCACACGCCGCTATCGCCCGGGAAATCGTCGCCACCGGCCGCCCCGTGCGTCCGCCCGCCTGCATTATCTCAGGGGGCGAAACCACGGTCACCCTTCGCGGCCATGGCCTGGGCGGCCGCAATCAAGAATTTGCTCTCGCCGCCGCCCTCGACATCGCCGGCCTTGAGAATGTCCTGATCCTCAGCGCCGGCACGGACGGCACCGATGGTCCCACCGATGCAGCCGGCGCCGTCGCCACCGGATCCACCGTCGTTCGCGCACGCGCCCTCGGATTGGACGCCGCTGCCTCCCTGGCCGTCAACGATTCTTACCACTTCTTCGAACCGCTCGGCGACCTCATCAAGACGGGACCTACCGGAACCAACGTAATGGACCTCCATTTGGTGTTGGTCGCGGGTTCCAGCTAAGCCTTGCGCTCACCCTTTGCCCCTCGGCAACCGGGCGCGTTTCCCCCTATCTCACTCGACTGCGACCGCCGCCGAGTGAGCTAAATGTGTTAAATCCACGCCTCGTTGGAACCGCCCGTTCCCGGTCAACGTCGCACTTAGTAACGCCAGAAAACTGCTTGGAGCCGGGGAAAGGTCCAGGCGCGAGCGCGTTCCCCGAGAGTAGATTGATGGAAAGACACCCCTCTGCCCCCAACCGCCTGAGCGCCTGCGTTTTGCTGCTTCTTGCAGCCGCCTTCACGGCCGCCGCTCAACCAGCCCGCATTACCCGCGCCATCGACAGCCGGACCCGTACCACCCTCGCCGGCCACATCCACCGGCATGCCGTGCCTGAGAACGATATGGGCCGCGTTTCCCCCTCGCTTCCCCTGTCGTATGTAACGCTCGCCTTGGCCCCCTCCCCCAGCCAGCAGGCCGATCTCGAGAAGCTCCTGGTTGAGCAGCAAACTCCTGGTTCGGCGAATTATCAAAAGTGGCTCACCCCTGAAGAATACGCCCAGCGCTTTGGCGTCAGCCAGTCCGATCTCAGCCAGCTCACCGCGTGGCTGCAGGCGCAAGGCCTCACCATAGCGTCCGTTGCGCGCGGCCGGAACTGGATCGCCGTCAATGGCGCCGCGGCCCAGGTGGAAGCGGCCTTCCAAACCGAGTTGCACCATTACGACGTGAATGGCGAAACGCACTTCGCCAACAGCACCGAACCCTCCGTGCCCGCCGCCCTCGGCAATGTCGTGAAAACCATTCGCGGCCTGAATAATTTCCGCTTGCGCCCTGCCTTGCGGGTCCCGCGCGACCAGGCGCCTAACTCCACTTCGCCCTTATTCACCTCCGGCCGCGGGAATCACTATCTGGCGCCCAATGACTTGGCCACTATCTATAACATCTCGCCGCTGTATTCAGCCGGTATAGATGGCTCCGGACAGAAAATCGTGATCGCTGGGCAGACGCAAATCGATGTTTCCGATATCCAGCTCTTTCGTAGCACTTACAATTTACCCGTTAACAATCCTCAAGTAATCCTGGTGCCGCACTCTCAGGATCCCGGCGTCAGCTCGCCGGATCTCGCGGAAGCCGACCTGGACCTGGAATGGTCCGGCGCGGTAGCTAGAAAAGCCGCCATCATCTATGTCTACACCTCGGACGTTATGGCCGCCGTGCAGTATGCGATTGATCAGAACCTGGCTCCCGTTGTGAGCACCAGTTATGGACTCTGCGAAATCGAAACCGGCAGCGCGGACGGCGCCGCGATGCGGTCCTGGGCGCAACAGGGCAATGCCCAGGGCATCACCTGGTTCTCCGCTTCCGGCGACAGCGGCGGAGCCGACTGCGGCGATTCGCAAAACAATGGCCTCGCCGTGGACCTGCCCGCCAGCATCCCGGAAGTCACCGGTGTCGGCGGCACTGAGTTCCAGGAAGGCGCCGCGCAATACTGGAATACCGGCAACGACGGAAACAGCTCTTCCGTGCTTTCGTACATTCCCGAGACTGCGTGGAATGACAGCGCCGCGGACGGCTCGCCTTCTTCCACCGGCGGCGGCGCCAGCATGTTCTACTCGAAACCGTCCTGGCAGTCCGCCCCCGGCGTCCCCGGCGATAATGCCCGCCACGTTCCCGACGTGTCGCTCACAGCCTCCGCCAATCACGATGG
>JAYTVY010000135.1:0-1877 GCA_043743755.1 Bryobacterales bacterium
CTGCGGATCGAGCGAGCCAGGGAACAGAGCGCGCAGGCGATGCTCGATTACCAGGAAGCGTTTCAGGTTTTGCCACCGAGGAATTCAGTATTCTGGACGGCATCATTCGAGGGGCGCGACCAGGCTCAGCGGCAGCGCGAAATCGCTCAGCCGTTCCGGCGGCGCCGGCGTGCGGCTAGCGCGTAAACGAAGCACGCTGGCATTACGATTTTTCCAGCAGTGGCGCGAGGTTGGCCCCAGGCCATCCGCGGGAAGCGCTCGCTGCTGAGGAAACCACCCCTTCCCGGCGTCGGCGCAAGCATCGGAACAACCAGCGCAACGAGAGCCGCGATATGCCTGCCGGCTTTCATGGGAAACTACACTATCATGATCCGCATTGCGAACGCGCAGGGCTTCTGGGGGGACTCGCTCGAAGCGCCGCTGGAACAGCTTCGCGGGGGACCGATCGACTATCTGACGCTGGACTATCTGGCCGAAGTCACGATGTCGATTTTGCAAAAACAGTACGCGCGCGATCCGCAGGCCGGGTACGCGCGGGATTTTCCGCAAATGATCGAGCGCGGGGCGAAGGAGATTGTCGAGCGCGGCGTGAAGGTGGTGGCCAACGCGGGCGGCGTGAATCCGGAGACGTGCGGCGAAGCGGTGGCGGCGGCGCTGGGGCGCGCGGGTTACCCGGGGCGGCTGAAAATCGGAGTCGTCACAGGCGACAACATTCTGAACCGCGTGGACGACCTGATCGGGCGCGGGATCGAGCTGCGCAATATGGATACGGGTGAGCCGCTGGCGGCGATTCGATCGCGCGTACGCAGCGCCAACGCGTACCTGGGCGCGTTTCCGATTGCGGAAGCGCTGGGGCGGGGGGCGCAGATCGTGGTGACGGGGCGATGCTCCGACGTGGCCTTGTCGCTGGGCCCGAGCATCCACGAATTCGGCTGGAAGCGCGACGATTGGGACCGGCTGGCGGCTGGCGTAGTAGGCGGACACGCGATCGAATGTGGCGCGCAGGCGACCGGCGGCAACTGCCAGGTGGACTGGGAGTCCATGCCCGATCTGGCAGGCGTCGGCTATCCCATTCTCGAAGCCGAGCCGGATGGGCGCTTCGCGATCACCAAGCATCCGGGCACCGGCGGGCGCGTGACCGTGGCGGGCGTGACCGAGCAACTGGTATATGAGATCGGCGATCCTCGCGCCTACATCACGCCGGATGTGACCGCGGATTTCACCACCATTCAGTTGCGGCAGGCCGGAACGGATAGAGTCCAATTTTGGGGGATACGGGGGCGGCCCGCGACGGAATTCTACAAGGTCTCTATCAGCTACTCGGCGGGATTCAAAGCGGCCGGCACGATGACCTACGGCTGGCCCGATGCTTATAAGAAGGCCAAGATGGCGGATCAAATTTTGCGAGCCAGATTAGAGCGGCTGGAGTTGAAATTCGAAGCCCTGCACACTGAATATGTGGGCGCCAATGCCTGTCACGGCCCAGAGCTTTCTGGTGAGCCGTCGCCGGATCTGGCGGAGGTGACACTGCGCGTGGCTGTCCGCGGCAGCGACCCCGCCGCCATCGAGCGATTCACGCGCGAAATTGCACCGCTGGCGCTCAACGGACCGCCGGTGGTGACGTATCCGGCGAGCGGAAAGCCGAAGGTGGAAGAAGTGGTGGCTTACTGGCCCGCGCTGATTCCCAAAAAAGAAGTGACGGCGCGGGTTCAAGTGAGGGACGCATAAAATGCGACGCGTACAGCTCCGCGAGATCGCGCACGCCCGCAGCGGCGATAAAGGCGATTGTGCCAACATCGGGCTGATCGCTCTGCGCCCGGAAGACTATCCGGCATTGGTGAAGCAGGTGACCGCCGAACGCGTGAAACAGCATTTCC
>JAYTVY010000136.1:0-6473 GCA_043743755.1 Bryobacterales bacterium
GGAAGGGCGGCATGCCGTAATAGTGGCGAACGACGCAACCGTAAAGGCGGGCGCGTGGTGGCCGGAAACCATTCACAAGATTTTGCGCGCGCAGGAAATCGCCATGCGCAATCGTTTACCGATCATCTATCTGGTGGATTCGGCGGGCGTGAATCTTCCGTATCAGGACGGCATTTTTCCGGGCCAGTATGGGGCGTCGCGGATTTTCTACTACAACTCCCTGATGCGCCGCAAGCTGCATGTGCCGCAGATCGCCGCGGTGATGGGCATGTGTATCGCTGGAGGCGCGTATCTGCCGGCGCTCTCCGACGTCATCATCATGGTGGAGGGCACCAGCTTCATGGGGCTGGGTGGACCGAACCTGGTAAAAGGCGCGGTGGGCCAGGTAGTGGACGCCGAATCGCTGGGGGGCGCGCGCATGCACACGGCGTCCAGCGGCGTCGCGCACTACATGGCCAAGGACGACGCGGAGTGTCTGGATCTGATTCGCCAGAAATTCCGCGAGCTCCCAGCGCCGGCGCACGCGGCTCACGGCTCAGCGCCCGCAGAACCGGCGGAAGGCCTCTATGATCTGATGCCCGCCGATCACCGGCTCCCCTACGATATCGAAGCGGTGATCCAGCGCATTGTCGATCGCGAGGATTATCTCGAGTTTCAGCCCGAGCATGCGCCCGAAATGCTCTGCGCCAACGCGCGCCTTGCCGGCCGTCCGATCGGATTGATCGCGAACCGCCGCGGTTTTCTAAAGACCAAGAGCGGCGCGCGCATCGGCGGCATCGTCTATACGGAATCCGCGCGCAAAGTTGCCTACTTCGTCGAAACCGCGCAGCGGCAGAATCTTCCGCTGTTGTATTTGCAGGACGTCTCGGGATTCATGGTGGGTGTAGACGCCGAGACCGAAGGCATTATTCGAGCGGGCGCGGAAATGGTGGAATCCATGGCGTGCGCGACGGTTCCAAAGATCATCCTTACGCTGAACCACGCCAGCGGCGCGGGCTACTATGCGATGGCCGGACAGGGATTCGATCCCAGCTTCGCATTCGCGTGGCCCACCGCGCGCATCGGCGTCATGGAAGGCGACTCCGCGGTGCAGGCGGTGCACGGTCCCGAGCTTGAAAAATTGAAGGCTGCCGGCGAACCCGTGCCCGAGGAATTGCAGAAGCGAATCGCCGGCACGCGCGCCGATTATGACCGCTGGCTGGATGCCCGCCACGCGGCTTCGCGCGGACATGTGGACGCGCTTATCGATCCACTGGAGACGCGACGCATCCTGACGTTCGCCTTTGAGGTGGCGTGCCAGCGCCCGCACGGCGAACACCTGGTGCTGGAAACCCTCGCGCAAGTAGAATAACCATCTTCCCGCCGGCCTTTGTGGTACAAAGACTCCATGAGAAGAACCTTCGCCGCCCTGCTTATGTCCGCTTGCGCCTTTGCCCAGGACAAACCCGCCACTCCCACGCCTCCACCTCCGACGCCATCCTCTTTCCGAATGGTCTTTTTGAACCGGCTTCAGGACACGGAAACCAAACTAGTGAGTCTGGCCGAGGCTACGCCGCAGGAGAAACTTGCCTGGCGTCCGGCCCAGGGTGTCCGCTCCGTCAGCGAAGTATTTATGCACATCGCGGGTTCAAACTATTTCTTCCTGACCCCGCTTGGCGTCAAGCCGCCCGCCGGCCTGAACATGAGCGCTGAGAAGACTGTGACCGCGCAGGCCGACGTTGTGGCCGCGCTGAAGAAATCCTTCGCACACGTCCGGACAGCCATAGAAGGCATGTCGGATGCCGACATGTCCAAGGCCACTAAGATGTTCGGGCAGAACCTTACTTATGAAGGCGTCCTTTTCGTGATGGCCAACCACATGCACGAACACTTCGGACAATCTATCGCCTACGCACGCACCAACGGCATCGTTCCGCCGTGGTCAAAGAAAGAGAACTAGGCTCACTGGGCCGGTGGCGGCGCCGGATTCGCGGCTTTGTGCGATCGCGTCGAGCCGCTTCGCGGCCTGCTGGTGTGGCTGGCGGTGTGAGATCGCGTGCCGCTGCCGCGGGCATGGCTTCCGCCAGGCGATTTGCCTTTGCCCCCTTTCGATTTGGCAGCGCCGAAAGCCGCCGGGGCCATCCCGGCGAGGGCCAGCGTCAACGCGCATGACAGCACGCACTTAAAGAATGAAATTCGCATGCACTCTAGTGCGACACGCGCGGTAAAGTTCGCAATCGAAAATTGTGGAATAGAATAACACCAGGACCCCCGCATGCCAGCCCTCGCTCCCGACGACCAGCCGCCCGTTCCGCTCACCGTGGAAGGCGCCAGCCTGCTGCACCAGATGTTTCGCATCCGCTGGTCCGCCTGGAAAGCTCTTTCTTCATTCGATCGCGCCGAGATTTCTCAGGAAGCCGCCGCGCTGTTGGACCGGATGGAGCTGAACCATAGCGGGCAGAGCGCCCTCTTCTCTTTGCTCGGCCATAAGGGGGATCTCATCTTCGTGCATTTCCGCCGGTCCTTCGACGAGCTGAACCAAGCGGAACTGGATCTGGCGCGCACGCGTCTGGCCGACTATCTGGAGCCAACCGCTTCCTATTTATCGGTGGTGGAACTGGGCCTCTACGAATCCAGCGCCAAGACTTATGCCGCACTCGCCGAGCGCGGTGTTCCGGCGCATTCAGACGAATGGAAAGCCGGCATACAAGAAGTCCTGGCCCGCCAGAGTGAGGCCATGCAGCCCCGGCTCTATCCGGAGATGCCTCCGCATCGCTACCTATGTTTCTATCCAATGGACCGACGCCGAGGCGAGGCCAAGAACTGGTATCAGCTCCCCATGGCCGAGCGCCAGCGCCAGATGCACGAGCACGGCTTGATCGGGCGCCGCTACGCCGGCGAGGTGAAGCAAGTTATCTCCGGCTCCATCGGCTTCGACGACTGGGAATGGGGCGTGGACCTGTTCGCCGACGACCCGCTGGTGTTCAAGCGCCTGATCTACGAAATGCGCTTCGACGAGGTGAGCGCGGTGTATGCTCTGTTCGGTTCGTTCTACGTCGGCGTCCGCTGTCCAGCCGCCGAACTGGAACAACTGCTGGAAGGCCAGGCTCCCACGCGTCCCCAGCCTTAACGGCCTTCCGCCGCCCGTTCGTCGTCCGCCGCACCTTTGGCGTCGCCGCTCAGCTTGCGAGCCACCGCGCGATTCCGGTACGCGTTCACGTATTTCGGATCCAGCCGGATGGCGGCGCTGAAATCTTCCTTGGCTTTGGCGAATTCGCGCAAACGAAGCCACGCGTATCCTCTAGCATTGTAAGCCGTGGCACTGGAAGGTCTTAGACGGATAGCTTCATCTAAATCTTGAATGGCTGCCTTGAAATCACCGTCGGCCGAACGCTTGCGTCCGCGGGCCTCGTACTGTCCCGCGGGCAGGCCGGCGGGTGGAGCCGCGGAAGCGGCCTTGGGCGCTGCCACGACCACCGGCGGGGCCAGCGGAGCGGGCTGAGGGGGCTGAGGAGGCGTCGCCTCCGGCATCTTCTCCGCGACCACCGGAGCCGGCTTGGGGGCTTCGACAACTGGCGCGGGGGGCGTTTCCGAGGCCCGCTCCTTCAGCTTGGAGTCGGCCATCGACAGCACCTCGCGAGCCTCGTCGTATTGCGGACGCAGCCGCAACGCTTCAGCCAGATCGTCGCGCGCTTTCGCGTATTCGCCCAGCAGGTAATAGGCGCTGCCCCGCGCATACCACGCTTCGGGCAACTTGGGATCCAGCCGGATCGCCTCTGAACGATCCTGGAGTCCCTGCGCATGCGACCCGATCTGATGATAGGAGCCCCCGCGCGCAACCCAGGCCTCCGCGACGTCCGGCCGTAAGCGGACCGCGAGGATTCGATCCTGCAGCGCTTCCGCCTGCTTGCCGGTACGCACGTACGCGGCGGCGCGCGCCAGATACACGAAGACGTCCGGCTTCGACTCCAGCGCTTTGCTGAAGTCCGCGATGGCTTTCTCGTTCTGATCCAGCTTGAACCAGGCCGCGCCGCGCAGCGTGTAAGCCCGCTCGTTCTTCGGCTGCAGAGCCAGGGCCTTATCGAAGTCCGCGATGGCCCTGGGAAACTCGCCCAATTGCCCCCAGGCGTAGCCGCGGTCCACCAGCACTTCCGTGTAGTCCGGCTTGAGGTGCAAACACTGCTCGAAATCCTCAATCGCGTCGCGATAGCGCTGCATGTTTGCGTACACATTGCCGCGCGCGCGGATAGGCTCCGGATCGTCCAACCGCAGCCGGATGCCGCGTGTGTAGTCGGCTACCGCGTGCTCGTTTTCGCCGAGGTCCGCATGCGCGGCCGCGCGTCCGTTGTACACCGCCGCGGTGGTGAGCTTGAGCGCAATGGCTTGATCGAAATCCGCCACCGCTTCCACCGGCTGGCCGGTTCGCCGGTGTGCCTCGCCCAGCATCCGCCACGCATCGGCATTCGCGGGAGCCAGCCGGACCGCGGCCTTCAGATCCTCAACCGCTCCGGCGTCGTTCCCCGCCAGCCGGCGCAGCCGTCCTCGATGCTCATAGGCTTCGGCGTGGTCCGGTTGCAGCCGGATGGCTTCGGTGAACGCGTCCATCGCTGGCGCATTCAGGTTGGCTTGCTCCAGCCGCAGGCCTTCGCGAAAAGCCTTGTCGCCGGGGCTGGCGGCCGGAAGCGCACCGATGAGAATCAACGCCGTCAAAACGGCTCGCTGGCACAGTTTGAGTTCGATACCGATTATTTTAGCGCGTGCTTCAAGAAAGCGAGCAGCTCACCGAGATGATCCGTCTGGATCCCGTTCGCGCCACGGCGGATAGCGTCATCCCATCCGGCAGGATTATCGCTCTCGCCGAGTCGATCCACATAGATCATGGACTTCGCGCTTTTCACGAGCGCGATGTTCTCGGCGTTGAAGTCCCGGGCATCGAAGGCAATCACGGGCGGCCGCCCTTCGGCGAAGATCTGCTTCAGACGATCGGGATTGTTCGCTTCGGGCATCACCGCCGCCTTCGGCTGCAACGCCGATACCTGCTTCAGGAAGTCCCAGCTTCCATAGATCACCGACCGGTCCAGCATGTCATGCCGTTCCAGCGCTTCCACCAGATCACGGGGAGCAATCTTTTTGCAGTCGACGTAGACTCCGATCTTGTGCCGGGCCAGCGACAGAGCGTCATCAAGCGTGGGCACTTCCAGAGTGGTCACTTCGCTGCCGCTCCGGATCCTGAGGGCGTGTATCTCAGCGAAGGTCATTTCCGCCACTTGGCCCTTGCCGTTGGTGGTGCGATCGACGCTGCTATCGTGCATCAGGATCAGTTTGCCGTCCTTGGTGGTTCGCACATCCAACTCGATGTAGTCTGCGCCCAGGTCAATAGCGGCCTGGAAGGCAGGCAGGGTATTTTCGGCGTGATGCAGATGTTCACCGCGATGCGCGATCACTGCGATGGACCGCTCTTGCGCGGCGCATGCCAGACCGAGTAGAAGCGGCAAGACTAAGCGGAGGGTGCGCTTCGCGGCCACGGCGGCGATGCTAGCCTTGGGCGCCGCGTGAGCTTCCATTACGCCGGCGGCAGCGGCGCAGGCAGCACGAACAGCGAGAAGTGCGACACGATGCGCCCCAGCAAGCTGTCCCGCTCTGACAAGGTGACCCACTTGACTACCGCGGATTCGCCGTCGTCGGAGAAGAATCCGACGCCGCCGCGAGAGAGGCGAGTGTCGGTCCACGAGCTGACCAGCTGGCCGTTAACGGATGTGAGGAAATGATCGCCGGCCACGCTGACGCGCACTCGGTAGTCGGTGTTTCTCTCGAGAGTGAGGGGCAATGGAAGCTCCACGCGCTCGCGCTCCCGGCCGTCCAGCACCAGAAACCGCACTAGCCCGGCATTCGGATAAGATCCCGGACGGGCGATGGTCAGCTTGGTGGCGTAGTAATTCTTCATGTCGGTGGCGCGAAACGCCCAGTCCATGCTCTTCTTCTCGATGTGGCCCATGAACTCCATTTCGTAGTTCGACAGGCTGGTGGATTCCTTCCAGACACGCAATTTCGTGGGCCGGACGCTTCCGTCGGGCAATGACCAGTCCGACAGGCCCGTGCGCAGGCCTTCCCAATGGCTTAATCCAGCCCTGAAATCGTCCTTCAGCGTAATCGGCGCGCGGCTTCGAATTACGCCGCCCAGGATGTCACGCAATCCGCCTCCGCGGGATGATTTCGATGCCTCGGGGGAGGTGTTGCTCACGCGCGCCCCAGCGGAGGGACTCGAACTCATGGGCAGATCCGCGATCGCCAAAAGCATGAACGTAATAGCCAGTAGCGCGAATACCGTGGCCGCCTGTCCCGGCCGGCTCTCGGCTTTGGTTCCCTTGGCCGTCCGAGCCCGCCACGACGTTACCAACGGAAGCTCGAACTGGTCTTGATCCTCAGCCTCCCGCAAGGCGCGGGCCGACTTCGACACCAGCTTCCGTCTGTGTTCTTCAGAGCAGAAGTTGGGA
>JAYTVY010000137.1:0-7009 GCA_043743755.1 Bryobacterales bacterium
GGCCGCCAGCCCACCGTGGAAGACAGCCGATCCAGCAAAGGCAAATACCGCATCCAATTCGACCGCGGCGTCTTCGGCACCATCAACGGCGGCGGCCCCGACATGTCCTTCACCACCTTCAACGGGAATGTGTATTTGAGGAAGGCAAAGTAGGCGGGAACGCCGGTAGCATATGCTTTAGCTTGTGCTTCCCTTCGACGAATCCGAACCATTCGCCCAGTTCCAAAACTGGCTCGCACTCGCCCGCGCTTCCGCCCTGAAGGAACCCACCGCCATGACCCTGGCCACCGTCTCACCCGACGGTCAACCCTCCGCCCGCATGGTCCTCCTGAAATCCGCGAGTCCCGAAGGCTTCACCTTCTACACCAACTATGAAAGCCGCAAGGCTCACGAGCTCCACCACAACCCGAAAGCCGCGCTGGTCTTCTGGTGGCCCGAGCTCGAGCGCCAGGTTCGCATCACCGGCGCCGTATCCCGAGTCTCCACCGCGGAGTCCGAAGCCTAGTTCCAATCCCGCCCCGAAGGCAGCCAGCTTGGCGCCTGGGCCTCGCGCCAAAGCTCCCCCATCGCCAGCCGTCAGGTGCTGGAGGACCGCCTTGCCGAGCTGTCCGCCGAGTATCGCGGCCGCCCCATCCCGCTTCCGCCGTTCTGGGGAGGCTACCGCTTGACGCCGGATACCATCGAGTTCTGGGAGGGCCGCCGCAATCGGCTGCATGACCGTATCCTGTACTCCAGGTCCTCCGCCGGCTGGCGCAGCGAGCGTCTGTCCCCCTGATTTCGCCGGTACTTAGCCGTCATTCGCCGATCCGCGCTCGATTCGGGGCCGGTTCCCCGCTACCATCGAAGCATGAACCACGAGCAGATCGATTCGCGCATCCAGCGGCGCTTGCGCCACCCCCATTCCGGTCTGTTCATGGGCATCGTGGTGGTGGCGATCGGCGTCCTGCTGCTGCTGAGCAACATGGGGATTCTCCGGGCGCACGAAATCTGGGAGTTCTGGCCGGTGCTCCTCATCGTCTTCGGTCTCTCTAAAATATTCGAGGCCTGTTCGCCCTCGGGCAGAATCTTTGGCGGCTTCATCGCCGTCATCGGGGCGCTGTGGCTGGCGGAGAACCTGAATCTGTTTTACATCCGGTTCGACTTTGTCTGGCCGCTGATTCTGATCGCTTTCGGGCTGAGCATGCTGTGGAAAGGAGTGTATGGACGCCGCGTGGCTGCGGGAAAGGCGTCCGCTGAAACCGATGCACCCGTTACCTCCTTTGTGATGTTCAGCGGCAGCCGGCGCAGGATAGACTCGGAGAATTTTACGGGCGGCCAGTTATCGGCCATGTTCGGAGGCATCGAACTCGATCTGCGGCGCGCCCGCATCACGCAGGATAAAGCGGTGATTGACGCTACCTCGATGTTCGGCGGCATTGAGATTACGGTTCCCGATGAATGGACCGTATCGGTCACCGGCATGGGCATATTCGGAGGCTTCGAGGACAAAACTCATCCGCCGAAGCCGGTGGCAGGCGTCGCTCCTCAAAACCTGGAAGTAACCGGTACCGCCATGTTCGGCGGTGTTTCCGTCCGCAACTAAACGCGCGAGCGCGCCAATGCATCCGATCCTTGCCACGCGTTACAGAATCGCGCTGTATGCATTGTTATGGGTGCCGGTGGGAGCGCTGGTAGGCTCGCTGCTCGCCGGCGCGGCGCGTCTCGCCTGGTTTGAGGCCGCGGCCCTGGTTATTCCTCTTTCCATCTTCTACGCCTTCATCTGTCTTTCGCCGTGGTATCTCTGCCGCGTTCTGCCCCTGGGAACGGCAAACTTGCCTAACATTCTGTTCAGCCATCTTGCAGCGGGCGTGGCCGCGGGTCTGCTGTGGTCCTCAACTGCCTGGTTCCTGGCGTTTATGCTCTCGAAATTCTTCGCTACTCTTGGAACCCGCGTCGCGCCGCAGCTCAAGCTGGTGGCCGCGCTGGGCTGCCTCCTCTATCTTCTGGCCGTCACCCTGCATTACGTGCTGCTGGCTCAGCAGCATTCCCGCGAAGCCGGCACGCGCGAGCAGGAGGCCCGCGTCCTGGCGCGCGAAGCCGAGCTCAAAGCGCTCAAAGCCCAGATCAATCCGCACTTTCTCTTCAACAGTCTCAACTCGATCAGCGCGCTCGCCATCGCCGACGGCGCGCGTGCCCGCGAGATGTGTATCCGTCTGTCCGATTTTTTGCGCAGCACATTGTCACTGGCCGAGAAGGAAACCATTCCGCTTGCGGACGAACTGGCCCTCGCTCGCACTTACCTCGATGTGGAGCAGGTGCGCTTCGGATCGCGCCTCCGCGTGGAACAGCGTATCGAACCGGCCTCGAAAGGCTGCCCGGTGCCTTCTTTGTTGCTGCAGCCGCTGGTGGAAAATGCCGTCAAACACGGCATCGCCGGCTTGATTGACGGAGGAACTATCTGGATCGAAGCCTCCTATCGCGAAGGGCTGCTGAGCATTGCCGTTCAAAATCCGTATGATCCCGACTGCGTCCCGGCCCGCAAAAGCGGACTCGGCCTCGCCAATGTGCGGGGACGCCTGGCCGCCCGCTACGGCGATCAGGCGCGCCTGGAAACCACCGCCGAAGCCGGCAGCTTTCGAGTGGCGCTGCGCATCCCCTGTGAATTCTGGGAGTCCAGCTTCCAGCGCCTGGACACCGTGCTGGAAGAAATCAAGACCGAGGAGACGGCGTAGCGCGGGGCCGTGCCCTGCTTTGTCCGTACAATCACGAAATGAGCGATCGGCTCCAGCCCGGTACGAACATCGCCCACTACCGCCTGGAGTCTTGCCTCGGCCAGGGCGGCATGGGCACGGTATACCTCGCTACCGACACGCGCCTGGATCGCCCTGTGGCTCTGAAGCTGCTCCCGGATGATTTGTCCTCGGACCCCAATCGCGTCGGACGCTTCGAGCGCGAAGCCCGTGTCGCCTCCGCGCTGAATCATCCCAACGTCGCCTACATCCACGAAATCGGACGGCATGGCGACACCTGGTTTCTGGCGATGGAATACGTGGAAGGCCAGCCCCTCACCGCGCGCATCGCCGCCGGACCGCTGGCTATCGCCGACCTGCTGGCTCTCGGCATCCAGCTCGCCGACGCCCTGGACGCCGCGCATGCCAAAGGCATCGTCCACCGCGATATCAAGCCCGCCAATATCATGCTGACCCCGCGCGGCCACATCAAGGTGCTCGACTTCGGCCTCGCCATTCTCGACAAAGCGCCGCCCTCGCCCGAAGAGACGCAAATGCTCACCAGCCCCGGCGTGGTTTTGGGCACCGTGCAATACATGAGTCCCGAGCAGGCGCTGGGCCGCGACGTGGATCATCGCTCAGACCTGTTCAGCGCAGGCGTCGTGCTTTATGAAATGGCTACAGGCCGTCTGCCGTTTCCGGGCGCCAACGCGCAGGAAAGCATGGCGCGCATCCTGCAGCAGCAGCCCGAGGCCATCGCGCGGTTCAACTACGAGCTGCCCGCGGAACTGGATCGCATCGTGCGCAAGTGTCTCGAGAAAGACCGCGCGCGGCGTTATCAATCCGCGCGCGATCTGCTGGTGGATCTGCAAAACCTCCAGCGCGATTCCGGATCGGTTGCGGTGGCCGAGCGCGCCAGCCGTTTGCGCGTGGTGATTGTGGATGACGAAGAACTGGCGCGCATGGTGCTGCATGAGTATCTGGACGCCAGCCAGGATGTCGAGATCGTGGCCGAGTGCTCCAACGGATTCGAAGCGGTGAAGGCCATCTCGGATTTGAAACCCGATTTGGTGTTCCTCGATGTGCAGATGCCCAAACTGGACGGCTTCGAAGTACTGGAGCTGGCGGGACGCGATCTACCGGTGATTTTTTGCACCGCTTATGACCAGTACGCCATGCGCGCGTTCGACGCCAATGCGGTCGACTATCTACTGAAGCCTTTCAGCCTGGACCGGTTTCAGACCGCGCTGGAGCGCGCCCGCAAACGCCGGGGCGAAAAGCTGCCGGCGCCCACCGAACTGGCAACCGCGGCGCGCCCACCCGAGCAGTATTTGCAGCGCATCGTGGTGAAGGACGGCGCGCGCGTACAGGTGATCCCGGTCGATAAACTCGACTGGGCCGAAGCCCAGGACGATTACGTCGCACTTCACAGCCTGGGGAAGAGCTGGCTCAAGCAACAGACCATCTCCAGCCTGGAATCGGCCCTCGACCCAGGCAGGTTCGTTCGCATCCATCGCTCCACCATCGTCAACCTGGAACGCGTGGTGCGCATCGAGCCTTATGGAAAAGACAGCCGCCTCGCGATCCTCACCGACAACACCCAACTGCCCGTCAGCCGCACGGGCTACGACAAGCTGAAGGCCCTGCTGGGCGATCGCTAAAACAGATCCGCCGCGGCAACCCGCCGCTGTTCCACATCCCGATAGCGTTTGAGAATCACCAGCAGATTCCCGCCCACTACCAGTGCGCCCACCGCGCCCGGCAGCAGGAGCCCATACCAGACGCCCCATGGCTGCCCGCTGAGCAACGCCAGCAGGCCCACGATAAGCAGCGCGAGGCCGGCGGCCCAAAGCGTAATCCACGCGCTGAGAATGAACCGCCGGGCTCTGCCGCGGGGAACCAGCCAACCTACCAGACCTCTCAGTATTCCGGCGACGACTCCGTACACGGTGCCGGGAATCCATGCATATTGATTCGGATCGAACCAAGGCTGTATCATTTTCGAGTTCCTTCCTCCGCTGCCGCGCGGTGAGCTTTCCACAACTCTCGCGCCAGCGCCGGCTGCATCTTTCCATCCGCCACCAGCACATGCAACTTACGCTGGAAAGAATCCACCACTTTCGGATCTTCGGCCGCCTGCACCTTCGCGATCAACCGGTCCAGCCGCGCACGCAGGGTTGGATAGGACACGCTGTACTCATCGCAAAGCGCCTTCAGCGATCCGGACCCGAGCACGAATCGCTTGAGAAACTGAAGATCGTCCTCGTCCAGGGCTTCAAGCCAGGGTGGCGGGTGTTCCTTCACAAACTGAATATACGCTTTAACTTTGTTGAAGTCAAGAAAATTCAAGTCGGATTGAATAAAATGTAACCACTACGGTCTGGCGTACACTTCGATCCACTGGCCGCGGCGGGTCCAGTGTGCCACTGAGTGCATGCCAAACCGGGCCAGAATCTCCCCCGGGTCCATCTGGGGCTCGTATTCGTAGTACTGGCGCAGGAAACGCTCGACGGCTGGGATCGCCAGCACACCCCAGCGCGGCTCCCAGGTGCGCGAGTAGACCACCAGGACGCTATCCGGCTGGGGGCTAAGATGGGCCAGCGTCGAGACCCGGAAGTCGGAGGTCTCACGCGTGGCGACCGGCTTGCCCACGTAGCCAAAATCGGGCGTGCGCAGGGCGGCGGTAAAGGGCCAAGCGGTGGCGACAGTGCGGGTGGGATATTGCTTCTCGACGAACTGGGCCGCGGTGTGCTGCAACTCGACGAAATCCGCCAGCGCGAGATTGTTTTCGTACGGGAAAGGATACGGCGGGTTGACGAACAGCCCAGCGAGCAAACCGAGGCAGGCCAGGGCCGGAGCGATATGCCGCATGGGCGGAGCCAGGCGGCTAAATGCGGCGGCCATGGCTATATATAGAACCGGCATGGCCGGAAGCAGGTAGCGCTCAAGTTCGGCGCCGCCCAGAATGCTGACCAGCAGCACATGCGCGGCCGCCACACCGCCTGCCACCTTCCAGGCTCGGCTGCGAAAGCATGCGTGGCGTTTCCAGGAAATCCAAATAGCGATGGCGCCGATCCAACGGAAGTCCGCCACGCCCAGATACCAGACGCGGCGCAGCAGGCAGGTCACAATGCGGACGGGGTGCAGCGCGAAGGCAACGTTGTAATGCGTGAATCCCGGATCGCCGAAGATGTGTCCGGTGGATCGCCACAGCACACCCAGCCACGACGCCAGAACTACAAAAGGCGCGAGATAAAACACGGCGGCTCGATTGCGCCGGTAAGCCAGAAGCGCGAAAAAGATGAGCGGGAGCAATGCGCCGGTCTCCTTCATCAACACCAGGGCCACGCAAGCCAGCGCACTCCAGAGGTGGCGTTCCTCAATGAACAGCAACAGCGCGATCACGGTAAAAAGCATGGCCGGCATATCGAGTTGCGCCAGCATCCCTTGCATGTAGAAGAGCGGATCCACCAGCAGCAGCAGCACCGCGGCGAAGGCCGGCGCGCCCGGAATCCCGCGGCACAATCGAACCGCCAGTAGAAACGTGAAGAATACGGTGAGCGCCGCCATCGCGAGCATGGCGCAGCGCGTGGCTTCGATGGAATAGCCCGCCACATGCCAGACCGACGCCAGATACGCCATCACTCCCGGCGGATGCACATTGGGCACGGCCGAGTGCGGAACCCAGGCGCCATCGCGGAGAATATCCAGCGCCGCGGGGACGAACTGCCCCAGCTCATCCCAAAAAAAAGGCAGCGAGAGAAACGGGAGATGCAGCGCGACTTCCGCCGCGGCGAAACAGACCAGGAAGAAGAAATACGTGTCCGGCCGGGCGCGGCCGGTCCGCTGGGACGCCATTACTGGATGGAGCCGCCCGCGCCGGGAGCCGGCTCCAGGTGGATTTCGCCGAAGGTGGCTTCGTATTGTGTGATGTTCTGCGTCATTACGTTGAGCAGCGCCTTGGCCTGCTGCGGGCTGAGATAAATGCCCTGAAAGTTGTGTATGAGGACGTTATCGGGTGAGGTCTGGTTCACCACGCCAAAGCTCAGCAGAAAATCCCACAGGTTTACTCGCACTTGGACGCTGTTGGCGTAGCTCTCCCGGTAATCGGCGGTGTTGTGGAGCTGAATTTTCGGCTGCTGAGGGGATTGGGGGTTCATACGTCTCCTATGGTACTGGAGAGGCGGGGCCAGGGGGCTCCGCACTCTTGTCTCATGCAAGATGAGCCTGAACTTGGCGTTGGATTCTCATACAAGATGAGCCTGAAGGTGAAGATCGAGATGCTGGGGATTGATCATCAG
>JAYTVY010000138.1:0-3425 GCA_043743755.1 Bryobacterales bacterium
AAACGTTTACGATTGACTCAGACAACAACATCACCTTCCACGCCTCCCTGAAACAGACCGAGGGAAAGCAAGAGGGAACCGAAACATTCACCAGCTCAAAGGAGTTGGACAAACTAGCCGCCCGGTGGCCAGCAGCCAGGCTGATCGAGATCTGGAACAGCCTGCCGGGCGTAGTACCGGTGAAGAAGTTCACCAGCCGGAAACTGGCCGTTGGACGGATATGGAAGGCTATCCAGCACCTCAAGCCCGCCGCTGGCGCGCACAGCCCGCACGTGCCAACGAAGAAAGAGGGTAGGGGGAAGAAGGCCAGCCGCAAGACTCCGGCCCGTACGCGCACAACCAGCAAAACTGCTCAAATCATCGCGCTGTTGCGGCAGCCCACGGGGGCCACGCTGAAGGCCATCATGCGGGCGACCGGGTGGCAGGCGCATAGCGTGCGGGGGTTTGTGAGCGGGCAGCTAGGCAAGAAGATGGAGCTGCGGGTGAAGTCCTTCCAGCGGGAGGGAGAGCGTGTTTACCGCATCCAGGGCAAAGCGCGCGTCGGCCAGGTATAGACATGACCAGGCTTGGCGGCGGTTTCCAGTCGTTCAGCATCCGGGTGCCGCTGGTCCAAATTTGCACCCGGCTCGATCTGCTCACCAACAAGCGGGTGGCGCGTCCACCCGCCGAGTGGAAACCGAGCCGGAGTCCCAAATCTGGCCGGAAGGATAACAGCGGCCCCGTGGTCTCAGTGGCGCTGGTCGGCCATGCCGCACAGTTCGCCCATCGCGTTCAGCTTCCACCCGGCGCGGTCCCAGACGAAATCGTCTGGGAGAATCGGTTCTTCCTGCGCAGCGGTGTCGATGGCGGCTATAGGGAAGGCCGTGGCTATCAAGCGCCGGGGACGAAGGCCAAACGGTCCATCCAGCGAAAGCATGGGAAGGAGCGTACCAAGATCGAAGATTGACTGAAGAAAGGATCCCATCGGGCCGCCGGGGCTGAACTCCTTGGCGGCCATTTCTGTTTCCACTAGAGTACGGCGAGATATTCACGCGATCCTCGTACACCTCGATGCGCTCGGTGGTGGTCAGCCGCCGTTTCTTTCGGCGAACCAGTGCTTCCATTGCTCCCGCTGTCTAGTCCAAATGACCTCTGAACTTAGCGTGCGTATCGTCGTTTCGCGAACGCTTCTGTGGCCGCGCGGTTCGTGAGCCCAGGACAAGATCTCTTCTTGGATATCGGGCGCAAGGTTCAGCAGGTTCATGATCTGCGTGACGCGAGCGCGCGAGACGTGCCCCACACGTGCCAGGTCGGCATAGTCCCGGACCACGCCTTGCTCGATCAATCCCTCAAACTTCACGGCCAATGCCATCAACCGGGTGATCCGAGGCACCGGGAACCGCACGGTCACAGCCGGTATGCAGCTATCCTTCTTTTCGCACGGATTCGCGCGTTGGGCCGACGACGGCTCGCGCACCGCCTTTCGCCTTGGAAGTTTGTCCTGTCCCAGCTGGGCTTGGACACGCTGCCAGAGCGCTTGTTCCACGATCGCGGGGTGCTCGCCCGGATAGGTCTGTCCTTTATAGAGGACGCGCCCGGTGTAGATCACATTGGACAGCATGCGTTCCAGATCATGCTCGGCAAATGGCCGCCCCGGATTTTGCCGCCCCTTCTTCGTGGTCCATCGCTTCGTGGTCCATTGTTGCGCGTCGACGTGTTCGAGTACCGGCGACAAGGCCCGGTGCTCCATGTAGAGGGCGAAGATGGTTCGTACCTGAGCAGCTTCTTCCTCATTGACGACCAGGCGTCCACCGCAAGCAGCCACGTCATAGCCGAGCACGGGTATGCCACCGACCCACTTACCCTTGCGTCGTGCCGCCGACATCTTGTCGCGCGTCCGTTCGGCGATGAGCTCGCGCTCAAACTGGGCAAACGACAGCAGGATATTCAGCGTAAGCCGTCCCATCGACGCGGTCGTGTTGAACTGCTGGGTGACGGAAACCAGGTTGACTCCCCGTTGCTCGAACGTGCCCATCAGCCGGGCGAAGTCCAGCAGCGAGCGGCTGAGACGGTCCACCTTGTAAACCAGTACGCAGTCGACGAGGCCTGCTTCGATGTCGGTTAGCAATCGCTCCAGGGCCGGGCGATCCAGGTTCGCGCCTGTGTAGCCACCGTCGTCGTAACGCTCGGGCAGTGCTGTCCACCCGGCCTGGCGCTGGCTCAGAATGTAGGCTTCGGCGGATTCGCGTTGTGCGTCCAGCGAGTTGAAATCCCGGTCCAGCCCTTCGTCGGTCGATTTCCGGGTGTAGATGGCGCAACGCATCACGCGTTCCCGCCACGCTTGGTTTTCAGCTCAAAGAAGGCGTACCCGTTCCACTGGGTGCCCGTGACTTGCCGGGCAATCGCGCTCAGCGATCTGTAGAAGCGGTAGTGGTATTGAAAGCCGTCCGCCAAGACCTGCACCGTCACGATCTGTCCTTTGAACTTCCGCTGCAGCACGCTCCCGGTTGCCGGAAGTCGTGCATCCCGGCCAGGCTTGCTGCGGCTCCTCAGCGTCGGCAGCAATAGCTCTGGCGCAGCCCCGACCAGATGAGCAGGCGCTCTGATCCTCAGGTCCGTGTCCTGGGCCAAGGCCAGGGCTCGCTGCCGTGCCTGCTCGGACAACTCCCCGTAGGCCAGCGCCTGCAGACGCCAGGCGACGCGGCGAAACAAGAACTGTTTGTGATTGGAGCGCGAGGGATGCCCGAAGAGATCCAAATACTTCACGCGCAACTCCCGCACCGTGGCCCGCCGCAGTTGCTCAATTTCCGTCCACATTGCCCTTCTCCTCCGGCGTTTCTTCTCTCTGCGCTCTCTCAACGAAGCCGCTCGCGCGGCCCCTCTCAGGAGCTTCCGTTAACGCCTGGGTCCATGAACGCTCTGTGTGGCGGGAAACGCAAGTATGACGCGAAAATAACGCGAAAATAGCGCGAGAGTAACGCGGGCGGAAACGCGGTGGCGGAATCGAAGTGTCTTGGCAGGTTGCCGAAAGAGGCGCGGCATCTGTCGCTAACGACGCGACTTAGAGAGGTGGCCGATTGTACGGGTGGGTGCCTGAGGGAGCAGAAGGGGGCGGAAAAGTTCGGGTTTCGGCGTTATCTGACGCAAACCCTCTCTGCGGCCCCTCGCCGAGAGGGCCCGTGGAGAGCGTCACGCTGGGGAGGCGAACGAAAACTCCCACCCTGTAGTTAACTGGAATCCCTCACACGCATGCTTGGGGCCCAGCTTGCGCTTTTCGGTCCCAACGGACAAAATCAAGGCAGGGCTAATATAAGCGTGAAGCTCACAAAAGATTGTTTCAGCAACGTGGCGGATCCCAAATGAAGAGCGCAGGCGTTTGCATTCGCAATTGTGTCGCTGATAGGGGCTTTAACCGTGAAAGGCCGCGCGGACAGGGCGCTCGGATG
>JAYTVY010000139.1:0-2109 GCA_043743755.1 Bryobacterales bacterium
GCCAGATCGGGCAAGGTGCGGCGCAATTGCACCGCACGGGCGCGGCGTTCTTCGAGCGGGGCGTCATCCAGGTACGCATAGGGATTCGAATTCAGAATCTCGTGCGAAAAGAGCGACGGCTCGGGCGTATCCACCGCCACCGTTCGGATGACGCCGCTCGATATTCCCTGCAGCAGCGCACGCAGGCCGGTCAGGTCCATGGCCTCATGCAGGCAGTTGCCGATGGTCTCTTTCACCAGCGGATGATCCGGAATACGAATATCGCCCGTGAGATTTTCCGCGCAAGCCACTTGATCGGGAAACACCGCGGCCAGAAGATCGTCCGAACGCATGCGCTGAATCGGCGGCGGGACTTTTCTGCCGCCCGAAAAGCGCAGGATAGCCAGCGCGCGCGATGCGTTCCAGCGCCAGCGCGCGGCGAACATGGGGGCATCCAGCATGGCCTGCGTCAGCACGTATTCCACGCTGTCGGGATGCAGGAACCCGAAGACGGCTTCGAGAGGGAACGAGTGCTGATCGCTCAGCGAAATCACAATTCCGTTGTCGGTGGCGGCCGCCTGCAATTCGAAATTGAACGACCGGCAGAAGCGCTTGCGCAGCGCCAGTCCCCAGGCGCGGTTGATGCGCGATCCAAAGGGCGCGTGCAGGATGAGCTGCATGCCGCCGGATTCGTCAAAGAAGCGCTCGGCCACCACGGTGTGCTGGTCCGGAAGCGTTCCCAGGACGGCGCAGCCGGCGCGGACGTAATCGACAGCCTGCTCGGCGCCGCGGCGGTCTAGCCCGCATTCCCGCTCCAGAAACTCGATGGCCGGTTCTTTTTCCCGTTGTTCGATTTCAACTCGAACTTGCCCCACTTCATTTGAAAGCTCATTGGTGCGCCCCGGCGCTTCGCCGCGCCAGAACGGGATAGACGGCGCCGCGCCATGCGCATCTTCAACTCGCACGCGCCCCGGTTCCACGCGCTTGATGCGCCAGGAAGTGGTGCCCAGCAGGAAAACATCGCCGGCGAGACTTTCCACCGCGAAATCCTCGTCCAGGGTTCCCACCAGCGTGCCCTCTGGCTCGGCCACTACTTGATACTGGGCGGATTCCGGAATCGCGCCGCCGGAGGTGATGGCCGCCAGCCTCGCGCCGCGCCGCCCGCGCACACGGCCGTTCACCTGATCGCGATGCAGGTATGCCCCGCTGCGTCCGCGCTGCGTGGCGATGCCCTCGGAGAGCATGGTAACGACGTCATCGAAGTCTTTGCGCGTCAGATTTCGATACGGATATGCTCCGCGAACGAAATGGTAGAGCTCTTCTTCGCCCAGGTCTTCGCACGCGGCGGCCGCGACAATCTGTTGCGCGAGAATATCCAGCGGAGCTTCCGGAATTTCGAGCCGGTCGAGATCGCCCTTCCGGATGGAGCGCACCAAAGCGGCGCATTCGATCAGCTCATCGCGCGTGGTGGCCAGAATACGGCCTTTAGGCAGCGCGCCTACCCAGTGTCCAGCGCGGCCGATGCGCTGCAGGCCCACGGCGATGGATCGCGGGGAACCCACTTGAATCACCAGATCCACCGACCCAATGTCGATGCCCAGTTCCAGGGAAGCGGTGGCGATCACGGCTTTCAACTCGCCGCGCTTCAGCCGGTCCTCGGCCTCGAAACGCAATGCGCGCGACAGGCTGCCATGGTGCGGCAGCACCACTCCGGGGCCCAGCCGCCCGGTCAAATGATGCGCCACGCGCTCGGCCAAACGGCGCGTGTTCACGAACACCAGGCTGGTGCGATGCTCCCGAAGCATGGCTGCCAGGCGGTCATAAATCTCGGCCCACATTTCGTTGGAGGCAACCGCGCCCAGCTCATCCCTGGGAACCTCAACGGCCACATCCATGGCGCGCCGGTGACCGATATCCACGATGTGCGCGGATTCGCTCAGGAATTTGGCCACTTCCTCAATGGGCTTCACCGTAGCCGACAATCCGATCTTCTGAGGCTTCGCGCCCGCCAGCCGCTCCAGGCGGGCGATCGACAGAGCGAGGTGCGAGCCGCGCTTATCGTCGGCCAGCGCATGGATCTCATCCACGATCACGGTCCGCGTCGTCGCGAGCATGTCGCGCCCGGACTTC
>JAYTVY010000140.1:0-4786 GCA_043743755.1 Bryobacterales bacterium
TGCTTACGTCACGCCTGTGGAACCCGTACGCTTGCTTACGCGCGCGGCTCCGTCGGAGCTGATCGCCGGGCCGCCGGTAACGCCGGGCCGCGGTAACGACGAGGCAGATGTCCGTCGCCGAGTTGTTACGAACGAGAAACGGCCGCCCTATTTTGGGGCCATTCGGATGGCTCCATCCAGGCGGATCACCTCACCATTCAGCATTGGATTCTCGATGATGTGGCGCGCGAGGGCAGCGTATTCCTCCGGGCGTCCGAGCCGGGAAGGGAACGGGACCATGGCGCCCAGGGCGGTCTTCACGTTGTCGGGGAGCGCGGCGAGGAGCGGTGTGTCGAAGAGGCCGGGGGCAATGGTCATCACGCGGATTCCCGTGCGTGAGAGATCGCGCGCGAGCGGGAGAGTGAGTCCCACGATTCCTCCCTTGGACGCGGAATAAGCCGCTTGTCCGATCTGGCCGTCGAAGGCGGCTACCGACGCCGTGTTGATAATCACGCCGCGCTCACCTTCGCTGTCCGGGGGATTGCGCGACATCGCGGCTGCGGCGAGGCGGGCCACGTTGAAGGTGCCGATCAGGTTGACACGGATGACGCGGATGAAACGCTCGAGATCCGCGGGCGCACCGTCCTTATCCACAATCTTCTGCGGGTCGCCGATGCCGGCGCAGTTCAGGTCAATGTGCAGCGCGCCGAAGGAATCGAGGGCCAGCTTCACAGCGGCCTGGGTCTGGGCGGGGTCGGCGACATCGCCCTGCGCGAATCGGGCGCTGGCTTGGCCGAGTTCCGCCGCGAGCTGATGGCCGAGTTCCGCATTGCGGTCCAGGATGACCACGCGGCCGCCGGCGGCGACCACCATGCGGGCGGATGCCGCGCCCAGGCCGGACGCGCCCCCGCTGACGATTGCGACTTTCGATTGGATGTTCACAGTGGGTTATCTTATCAAGTTGCAACCCCCCTCCCAGCTTCGCCGCGTTCTGTCGCTGCGGGATCTGTTGTTTTACGGGATCATCCTGGTGCAGCCGACCGCGCCCATGCCGCTCTTCGGCGTGGTGAGCCAGGAGGCGCGCGGGCACGTAGTGACGGCCGTGCTCATCGGGATGGTGGCGATGATGTTCACCGCGGTGAGCTACGGGAGGATGGCGCGCGTGTATCCGCAGGCGGGGTCGGCTTACACGTATGTGTCGCGCGAGTTGCATCCGGGGCTGGGATTTCTCACCGGATGGAGCATGATTCTGGACTACATCGTGAATCCGCTGATCTGTGTGATTTGGTCTTCGAAGGCGGCGGCAAATTTCGTGCCGTGGATTCCGTACTGGGGCTTCGCGGTGTTCTTCGCGGTGCTGTTCACGTGGTTGAACCTGCGCGGTGTCGAGGTGTCGGCCAAGCTGTCGAAGTGGATGGCGATCGTCATGGGCGCCGTGGTAGCGCTGATGTTCGGGTATTCAATTCACTACCTGATGGGGCAGCCGCACGTCTCGCTGCTGCGGCCTTTCTACGATCCCGCGACTTTCTCATGGGCGTCGTTATCCACAGGAACGTCGATCGCCGTGCTGACTTATATCGGGTTCGACGCGATCTCGACATTGTCGGAAGAAGTGGAAAATCCGCGGCGGAACATCATGCTGGGGACCGTGCTCACGTGCTTGTTCTGCGGGCTGTTCTCGGCGGCGGAGGTTTACATCGGGCAACTGGTCTGGCCGGATTTCCGGACGTATCCGGACGTGGACACGGCGTACGTGTACATAGCCGGGCGAGCTGGGGGAGTGTTCTTGTTCAACTTGGTGAACTTGACGCTGCTGGTGGCGTCGGTGGGATCGGGAATGGGGTCACAGCTGGCGGCGGCGCGGATGCTGTACGGGATGGGGCGCGATAATGTGCTGCCCAAGCGATTCTTCGCGGCGCTGGATCCCAAGCGCGCGGTGCCGCGGAACAACGTGTTGCTGGGTGGGGCGCTGGTGCTGGTGGGGGCATTCGCGATGAGTTATCAACTGGGGGCGGAGCTGCTGAACTTCGGGGCGTTCATCGGATTCATGGGAGTGAATGCATCGGCGTTCGCGCATTATTGGCTGCGGGGGAAGGACCGGAGCTGGACGCAGCTAGTGGTGCCGCTGGCGGGGATCGCGGTGTGTTTATATATTTGGCTGAGTTTGCGGACTCCGGCGAAGATCGCGGGCTTTGCGTGGCTGGCGTGCGGGGCAGTTTACGGGCTGGTGCGAGGGAAGCTGGGCGCGGGGGATCGGCCGACGGAGCGGTGAGCGTGAGCGAGCGTGCGGGTTCGGCTGGCGGGGAGTGAGGAGGGGGCGTTGCGCTTCCTTACGGGCGCGGCACCGCTGCGGGATGTCCGATTGCACGCGGGGTGGCCGATTTCACGCGGGATGTCCGATTGCATGCGGGATGTCCGATTGCGCGCGGGATGTCCGATTGGACGCGGGATGTCCGATTGCCGCGGGCTGCTACTGCCGGGCTAAGCGGGCCTTCAGGGCGTCGACGCTTTTTAACGGGGACGAGCACGTGGTTTGGGTGCACACGAAGGCGGCGGCGGTGGCGAACAGCGTTCGGGCAGTGGAGTCGTCCTTGTGGCCGACGATGGTGACGTGCAGCGGGTCCGAAGAGAATTCGAGGTTCGCCAAGAGGACGCCCGCGACCGGAAAGGTTCTGGCGACGGCGGGGGTTGACAGAAACTTCATGGACAGCTCGGCCATGGCGCGGTACTGTTCGTTGCCGGTGTACCGAGCCAGCAGATTGGCGGTGCGGACGAGCGCGATGTTCTCATCGCGCAGCGGGCGCGGCGAGTAGGCGCGATCGGTGGAGGTCTTGGAGGTCACATAGCCGGCTTGCGGGTCCTTGAAATTGGCCTGGATGAAGGCGAAGGCCTGCTCGGTGCGTGCCAGCCACGCGCGATCGCCTGTGGCGCTGTAGAGGGTCAGGAACGCTTTGGCCATGGAAAGCGTATCACCGAGGTAAGGGCCGGCTGCGTCTTTCTCGCCGTGGCTGAAGCCGCCGCCGGGCAGGGCGCGAAAGCCGGCGATCCACTTGGCCGCATGGGTGGCTTCGTCCAGATACTTTTGGTCCGATGTGACGGCGTACAGCGTCGCGAGGGCATTGATGGCCCAGCCGTTCTCGCGAGCGTAGACGTGCTTGTCGACGCGCGGCACTCCGAGCTTGCGGCGGCCCGCATCGTCCAATTTGAAATAGGCGGCGCTGTGCTGGCCTTCGATTAAGTCCGCGTCCTGGCTGGTGTAGAAGGCGCCGTCGGGGCTGCCCAGGAAGGTTCGCAGGAAGCGCTCGATGGCGAGCGCATTGTCCAGGTACTGCTGCTGGTGAAACTGCGCATAGCCCAGCGCGTAGATGCGCAGGTTTTCGGCCTGGAAAGCCATGATCTTTTCGAAATGCGGTTCTTTCCAATCGCCGCCAACGGAATATTGATAAACGCCGCCCCATACAGGATCGATGAGGGCGCGCTGGGCATCCAGAGTCTGGCGAGCCATGTGCTCGGCCCGAGGATCCCCGGCGCGGGCCTTCGCCATGGCGTACTCGACCGAACTCCAGTCCAGGTATTTCTGAACAAAGCCCCAGCTGCCGTGCACTTTGTCGTACTGGGCGACGTAACGTTTTTCCAGATCGTCGCGCAGGGCGGCGGTGAGCAAGGGCGAATCGCCGAATTCGATCTTCGCCTGGGGCTGGACGGAGGGGCCGGGAGTGGGGTCCGCGACGATGGCGCGCAGCATCGACGACATGGCGCGCGGCGGGATGTAACCCGAGCGCTTCACAAGCTCCTGGCCCTTGCCGTTGAACACGATGGTGGCGGGCCAGCCGTACTCTTCATAGCGATTGGAGAGATCCGGGCGCGAGTCCTGATCCACGCGCACGGGGATGTACTTGGAAGCGATGAGCGCGATGACGGCCGGGTCTTTGTAGCTGGTCTCATCCATGACGTGGCACCAGTGGCACCAGATGGCTTCGAGGTCCAGCAGAATGAACTTGTTTTCCCGGCGGGCCTGTTCGAAGATTCCATCGGACCAAGGCTGCCAGGCGATGGCGTTGGGGGCGGCGGCGCCGAGGGGCGAAAGGGTGACTAATAAGATGGCAGCCAGCTTGTTCATACAGTTAGATTACGCAAATGGGGGACGCGTTGGATGTGGGCAGAGCGCCCCACATGAACGCTAGGATCGGCAGTTGACGCCGAGGCCGAGGGATCTTTTGGCGTAGTCGAGGCTGCGCTCCAGATCGACTTTCTGCTGGGCGCGGAGGGCGGCGGTGAATTCCTGGGGGGGATTCTTCATGCCGTCCTCGATGACCATGAATCCGCTGAAGGGGTGGCCATGCTTCGCCAAGGTGGTGAAGCGGGCGAATTCGGATGCGGGCGTTTTGGGGAAGGCCTTCCAAAAATCCGGCTCGAAGTACGGGAGGATGCGCGGCGGGCGGCCGGTGATGATCTCTAGTTGCACTGGGGCTTGCGGGCAGAGCTGACGGTAGCGGGTGAAGAATTTCGGGAAATCCACGTCGCCGTCGCCGAGCGCCACCCATTGAGCAGCCGCGCCGCGCGGATGTTCGAAGACAGCCGAATCGCGGACGTGCGTGGTGAGCACGTACGGGCCCAACACTTCGAGCGTCACCAGCGGATCCTCGGCTACCCACATCGGATTGCCGGTGTCCAGACAAGAGCCCACGGCATCCTTGCCGGACTCCTCAATGATGGTGCGCACCTCGCGGGCTTGCATGTCGCCGGCGTGATTCTCGAGCGCGATCTTGACTCCGAGGTCGAGCGCCTCGGCGCGGACCGAGCGAAA
>JAYTVY010000141.1:0-5941 GCA_043743755.1 Bryobacterales bacterium
ATCTGGTGGATCGCATGTACGACGTACTGGCGGACGAAGAGAAATTTCGGAGCCACGATCAATGGATCGGCAACTTCGCAGCGGGCCTGGATCAATCGAGGCCTTATACAACGCGTGAATTTCTTTATCTGCTGGGGGTGGAGCTGGGCAAGCACGCGCAGGAAGACGGCATTGTGTCGGCGGCCGCCAAGGCGGGGATTCCCCTCTATTGTCCGGCGGTGGCCGACAGTTCCATCGGAATCGGCATTGCAGCGAATCGCTACTCGGGCGGCAATCGCTTCACGTTCGACGTGATCGGCGACGTAGTGGAAACGGCCCGCATCGTGGCCGAATCGCACAATACCGGCGTGATCTATTTCGGCGGCGGAACTCCCAAGAATTTCGTGCAGCAAACGGAAGTGACGGCGATCATCATGAACACCGGCGTTACGGGACACAAGTACGCCATCCAGTGCGTTACTGATTCGCCGCACTGGGGCGGGCTATCGGGCTGCACTTTCGAGGAAGCGCAGAGCTGGGGCAAGATCGCCAAGGACGCATCCATGGTGACGTGCCACTCCGACTCGACGATCGCGATGCCGATTTTGATTTCGGCGCTGCTGGAGCAGAAGGAGCTGCTGGCTAACCGGAAAAGGCCGGGGTTCGATGTGGGCGGCGTCGAGTTGAGAGTGCGGGCGCGAGACTAAAGGTCCGCCGTATTTATGATCTCGCCGATCAGCGCCTCGTAGCCCATGCCGGATTCGGCGGCGGCCTGCGCAAAATCGTCTTCTTGCGCCAGCGACGGATTCGGATTGGCTTCGATGACGAATACTTCTCCCGCTTCGGTAATGCGCACGTCGATGCGTCCGAAACCGCGGATTTTCAGCAAGCGGTAGACTTTCTTGGCGAGCTTCGCGAGGTTTTCCTGAACGCCGCCGGGCAGCGGCTTGGCGGCGCCGTTGGTGATTCCCCATTTCTTGCGATACGCATCGTTCCACTTGGCATGGAAAGTGGCGAACTTGGGAACGTCGTCAGGCACCTGCTCGAAGAAAATTTCGCGAGGCGGGAATACGGTCAGCCGGTGGTTGCCGAGCACGCTGAGATATAGCTCGCGGCCTTCGATGTATTCTTCAATCAACGCATCGCAGTTGAATTTTTGGTGAATGAACCGGGCGCGCTCCAGCGCCTCGCCCTCACCGCGGACGAACGACGCCTTACTGATGCCATCGGACGATTCCTCGGCCACCGGCTTCACGAAGGCGGGGTAAACGAACCGCCGCAAATTACGCAGCGGGCGGGACCGGTGCGAAACCACGAAATGCGGCAGGCGCACACGATGATAGGCGAGCACTTTCTTGGCCAGCGCTTTGTCCTTGCAGAGCAGCAGAGCATCGGGACCGGAGCCCGTATAGCGCACCTTCATGAGCTCCAGCAAAGCGGGGATGTTTGGCTCGTGCGAACGGTCATGATAGAAAGATTCGGAAAGATTGAAGACTACATCCGGAGCATAGGCTTTGAGTTTTTCGACGATGCCGGTGACGTTGTCATATACGGAGAGGGTTTCCACTTCATGACCGAGCCGCGCCAGGCAGCCGAGGACATCGGCCTCGGTAGGCTTGTCTTCTTCCTTGAGCGACTGCTCGGAAAAGGATACCTCCGGACTTACCCGCCGCGCGAGGTCGAAGAGGACCAGGATTTTCATCCTACACGGACCTCTTGTAGCGGCCGGTATGCAGGTGGTTGGTAACCAGGGCGGCAAGGTACGCGGCAAGATCGAATTGGAGGCGTATCAAATCGCGCGGCGCCGAAAGTTTCAACTCTTGGCAACGCAGCACCAGCTTGCGGACCAGCATGTTCACGGTATATTTGCGCTGACCCGTCCATTGTACGATTGAGCCGACCAGCGCGGCGCGATTCTTGCGCATGACGCGCGCGGCGGATTCGCCGCCGGGCTCGCCGTTTCCGAAGATAGCGCGCAGGTCGGCATCGTAGAAGTCCGGAAAATCCTCGGCGAAGAGTTTGCGGCGGGTGGTGTAGTAGCGGGCGAGGGTCTTGCGAAGCTTGCGGGCTTGCGAGATGCGGCGTCCGTCGGCGGACACCGGCGGCGTGCCGGCCACCTCACGCATCAATGCATCGAGATATTCCAGCTTCTCCAGCGCCTTCCATCCGCGGTAGCGCTGGCGCCACTCGTCCGGCGTCGCGGCCAGCCAGACGGCGAACGTCTCGGCGAAATCCTCATCGGGATGCGCCTGCGCGTACCAGTTGGAAAGATGACGTACGAAGCTCTTGCTGTAAGGACGCGGGCGGTACGTTTCGGGCGTGTATTCCGTGTCAGGACGCCCGAAGACTTTCTGCCATTCGGGGCGCGAGGAGAACTTGTAGGCATGATCGATGGCGTGGCCGCACTCATGCCGCAGCAGCATCTGGCACCAGTCGGCGGTGCCGCCTTCCACTTCCAGCATTTGGTGCAGCTCGAGGGCCTTGAGCCGCGGATGCGCGAGGTAAAAAGGAATCGCGATGGCGGGGACGCCGGCGGGAGAGAACCACTCGTCGCCAAGATAGCAATCGGGCCTTAAGGTGACGCCGCGGACGGCCAGCTCGTCGTGGAATTGCCGCACCCGGGCTTCGAGCTCGCTGCCTTCGATGCGGGCACCCAGGTCGCAGATGCGCAGCGACAGCAACTCTTCGTCCTTGAGCGCGACCCAAGACGGGTCTCCCGCGATGTCCATGGGACTATCGTAACGCGCGTGGTCTTCAGCAAGGCGCTATTTAAGCAGGCCATAGACGTCCAGCTCGCTCTTGGCGCCCACATAGACACGTCCGTTGACGATCATGGGCGCGGCGAAACGGAGCGCGAGGCCGGCTTCGTCGCGGGCGCTGTTCTGTCGGCTGTTAAAAAGCTCGCGCGCGACATTCGTGGCGTCATAGGCGTGCAGCACAGCGGGGCGGTCTGGAGAGCGCCAGCCTTTGGATGAGAGCAGCCAGACTATTCCCGCGGCGGTTCCGTTCGAGGACACGGAGGGAATTGCGCCCGGATCGATGAATCGTTCAGAGCCGCGCGCAACGGGCGTGGCGGATAACTGGCCGCCGCGGATCGCAAAATCCTTCAGGACATCGTTGCTGCACAGGAAATACAGGTGCTGGTTCCAGTACGCCGGCGCGCCGAATGCGCCCGTGCCTGCGGACATGAGCGTTTGAACGGCATGACTGTCGCTGCCAGCCTGGTACTTGCCCAGGTGGTCGCGATCGAGCAGGTAGATCATGCCGCCCTTGCCGGCCACCACCAGGAGATGCGGATGCGGCCCGGGCTGATCCGGCAGGAGCACCGGGCCGCTGGAGCCGAGATCGTTATCCTCGGAGTTTAATTCGAGCTGATTGAAGGGAGTGAAATAATCAAGCAGCTGGAGGACGCCATTCGCCAGCGCGAGTTTCAGAACGCTGTCGCCGTAATCGCGGCCGGGAGCGTCGAACTTGCCGTTGCCGGTAACCACGAAGACATTGCCGGCGGCGTCAGCGGCAGGCCCCGCGTCGCTCTGCCAGATTCCGCTCTCCTGGGCATCCGGCGAGGTGTTGAAAACTCCCACTTGCGCCAGCGTGTGCGCGTCATAAGCCATCACCCAGCCGTGATACGGGCCCACATCGCAAGAAGATCCCCAGGTGAGATAAATGCGGTTGTTCACCAGCAGCAGCGCAGCGCGAGGATTCTCGATGGCAGGGTCAAAAGCGATTTGACCGTTCGATCCACCGGCTCCGCGGCCTTTCACATGGGCCTGGATCTCCACCGGACCGCCAAACTTTTCGACGCCCGTGGTGATGGCGAGGGCGTGCAAGCGCTGAACGTAGCGAGAGTTTAGAATTCCGCTGGGCTCCCGGGTGCGGGCCAGTACATACAGCGTTCCGCTATTAAGGTCTATGACGGGCGTTGGCGTGATGCCAATTTCGGGTGCGATGAAAGGGCAGCTTACATCGCGAGAGCGTACGGCTGAGGCATTGGCGCCCCGAAGACTTACCTTCCACAGCGGTTCAGCGGGTTGGCCATCGGCATCGAACGCGTAGACGCTGTCATGTTCGGTGGCAACGTATACAACGTTGTGCACGCCTTTTCCGGGTATCTCGACATGGGGCAGATAGAGCGGCTGGGCGTAGATGTCGCCGTCGACCGGACGCCGGAACAGCTTGCCGAATTGCGCGGCATTGACGTTGGCCGGAGTGAGAATCGTCTCATGGAGATTCGCGCCGGTACGCGCGTTGTCATACTGCCACGTAGTCACTTGAGCTAACGCGGGCACGGCGAAGATCAGCGCGGCGCGCCAAAGGATCGGCATGGAATTAGACGTTAGTAGAATACTACATAGCAGGGCCGCGTGCTAGCCTGAGAACAACTAAATGAATCAAGTAAATTTGCAGGCAGCGGCACGACAGGAACTGATTGAGCGGGGTTTCCATCCCGACTTCCCTCCGGAGGTGCGCGCCGAGGTGGCCCAGCTGCAGACGAGCCCTCCAGATTTGAAGAGCGGCCCGAATGTTCGCGATCTGCGGAGCCTGCTGTGGTCATCCATCGACAACGACACGTCGCGCGATCTGGACCAGATCGAGGTGGCGGAACGGCTGCCGGACGGAACCACGCGGATCCTGATCGGCATCGCGGACGTGGATGCGTACGTCGCGAAGGGCTCGCCCATCGATCAATATGCCGCCTCGGAGGGCGCGACGCTCTACACCGGCGTCCACAATTTTTCGATGCTGCCGGAGGAGTTGTCGACGAATCTGACTTCACTGCTGGAGGACGTCGACCGTCTCTGCGTAGTGATTGAAATGGTGGTGGGCGCGGACGCGTCTGTGAAATCGGGTCAGGCTTATCCGGCGCTGGTGCGCAATCGCGCACAACTGGCTTATAGCGGAGTTGGGCCCTGGCTGGAGGGGACTGCGCAGCCTCCCGCGAAAGTGGCCGCCTCGACGGATCTGCAGACTCAGCTCAAGCTACAGGACGAAATCGCGCAGAAGATGCGGGAAGCCCGGTATCGCATGGGCGCGTTGAATATCGATAGCATCGAAACCACTCCCGTATTGTCGAACGGGCAGATCACGGGGATTCAAGCCGCGCGCAAGAACCGCGCCAGTGAGCTGATTGAAGACTTCATGGTGGCCGCGAACGGTGTGATTGCGCGCATGCTATCGGAGAAGCACGTGTCATCGATCCGGCGCGTGGTGAAGACGCCGGAGCGGTGGGACCGCATTGTCGCACTGGCTGCGACGCTGGGCGAGAAGCTGCCCGCTGAGCCGGACTCGGGCGCGCTCAATGCGTTCTTGCTGAAGCGCAAGGCGGCCGATCCAGTTCATTCGCCCGATCTTTCTTTGGCCGTAGTGAAGCTGATGGGTCCGGGCGAGTATGTGGTGGACCACTCGGGGGATGCGGAGCAGGGGCACTTTGGTCTGGCCGTGCACGACTACACGCACTCCACGGCGCCGAATCGCCGGTACGCGGATCTGGTGACGCAGCGGCTGGTGAAGGCGGCGCTGGCGAATCAGCCGGGGCCGTATAGCGATGGCGAACTGGAAGGCATCGCGAAGAACTGCACCTTGAAGGAAGACGCGGCCAGAAAAGTGGAACGCGCGATGCGGAAACGGATTGCGGCGCTGGCGTTGAGCGGCCGGATTGGAGAGACGTTCCGGGCGGTGGTTACGGGCGTGACGCCCAAGGGCACCTTTGTGCGCACTCTGGATCCGCCGGCGGATGGACTGGTTATTCAGGGCGCCCAAGGGCTGGACGTGGGGGATCAGATTCGAGTGAAGCTGCTGCGGACTGATGCGGCGCGCGGGTTTATCGATTTCGGGCGGATTTGAGCCGGTACGCGCGCTTTCAGAGCCGCGCGCGTAAGGGTCCGTGAAATAATCCGAACATTCCGGGCACAGAATGATTTGGTTTGGCATAAGCTGAGGAAGTGAAGACTGACACTGACTC
>JAYTVY010000142.1:0-3794 GCA_043743755.1 Bryobacterales bacterium
GAGTCAGTGTCAGTCTTCACTTCCTCAGCTTATGCCAAACCAAATCATTCTGTGCCCGGAATGTTCGGATTATTTCACGGACCCTGACGCGCGCGGCTCTGAAAGCGGCATCGATCACGGCAACGTGGATATTCACGGACCCGCCGGCAAGCGTACAGCGTGCTAGACCCGCCGAGAAACTACCTGCCCCCATCACGCTTCCAACGGCCGCCTCTCCAAAGTCATACTGCTATACTCAAATCAACTAACGAAAAAATGCGTATCTCTAAAGTTCAGGTCTGCCAACCCGCCCGCGCCCTCCAGGTGCTGGGGATTTGACGCCGCTACTGATGCCGCGGTTCTTCAACCTGGACCAAGCCCAACGGCTCCTCCCCGAGGTGGAGTCCACCATCCGTGAAGCCATTGCCCTGAAAGCGGAATACGTCGAATCGGGCGACCAGATCCGCGATTCCGTAATGCGCGTTTCCATGCTGGGCGGAAGCGTAGTCGATCGAACCGCCGCCATTGCCCAGAAGGAACGCCATGAGCAGTCCGGTGCCCGGCTTAACGCCGCCATCGAGAGAATCCACGAATTCGGATGCGTGGTCAAGGACCTGGACATCGGGCTGATCGACTTTCCAACGCTGTTTCGCGGTCAGGAAGTCTACCTGTGCTGGAAGCTTGGCGAGTCCGAAATCCGCTTCTGGCATGGTGTCGATGAAGGTTTCCGGGGCCGCAAAGCCATCCACCAGGACTTCCTGGACCATCACCAAGGTGAGCTGGCGAATTGAAATTGCCAGCCGCTTCCTGCGAACATAGTAAAGTTGAAGATCTTCAGGAGCCAATCGCCCACGAATGCTGTTGAGTAGAGAATTCGTTAGCTATCTCTCGCGCCAGCTGGTCAGGAAACTGACTCCGCGAACTTTTGAGACCGCTAATCCCCAAACCGCCGCCGACTTCATCGCCGACGTCATTGAGGAAGAGCTGCATGTGGAAGACCGTCTCAACGACGAAGTTCGCGATATGCTGGACCAGTACAGCGACTATATGCGCCGGGAGGGCGTCAGCTATCAGGAGATGTTCCGGCGCATCAAGAACACTCTGATTTCACAGCGCAAGGTGATACGCGCGTCGGGGCGCGATACCGGCGATCACATGAAGCTGTCGCGCGACAAGATCAACGATATTTCCCATAAGCTGGTGGCCGCGTTCCGCAAAGCCCGCGAGTTTCGGCTCAAGCAGGATCCCAATGAGGTCCGGCTGGCCATCGTCAAGGACATGACCGAAATCCTGGCGGTGGAGGAAAAGGTGGATCGCGCGGCCCGTACCAAGATTCGCTCCCAGAAGAAGGAAATAGCCGAAGGCACCGAGGAGTACGATCTCCTGCTCCGCCGCTATTACGCCGAGGAGCTGAAGAAGCTCGGTATCGATCTCGCGCGCTGAGGTGCCCGCCAGCATGTCCGGGCGCATCGTCGTAGTCGGCAGCCTCAACATGGATTTTGTGGTTTCCGTGGAGCGCCTGCCGGCGCCGGGCGAAACCGTTCTAGGCGGCGGCTTCCAAATGATTCCTGGAGGCAAGGGCGCGAATCAGGCGGTAGCGGCGGGTAAACTCGCCGGACCGGGCATGGACACGCGCATGGTGGGACGCGTGGGACAGGACGTGTTTGCGGATCGCCTGAAAGCCAGTCTGGCTGCGGCCGGCGTCGACACTGGCGCGGTGCTGGCCAGTCAGAACCAGCCCACCGGTGTCGCGCTCATCTGGGTGGATCGCACCGGCCAGAATTCCATCGTGGTGGCATCCGGAGCCAATCACTCGCTGCTGGCGGCGGATGTGGATGCCATGCGGCCGTTGTTCAGCGGCTCTCGCTTTGTTCTGTTCCAACTGGAAACGCCGCTCGATACGGTGATCCGCGCTCTGGCGCTGGCTCGCGAACAAGGCGCGCAAACGATTCTCGATCCGGCGCCGGCACAGCCATTGAGTGAGCAGTTGCTGGCACAGGTAGATGTACTTACGCCGAACGAGACGGAGGCGTCGCTGTTGCTGGGTCTTCCGCCCGGGCGCGTCTCGATGGCTGATGCGCCGGTTTTGGCGCGGCGGCTGCGGGAGCGCGGGCCGCGCTGCGTGGTGCTCAAGCTCGGCGATCAAGGCTGCTTCTATTGCAGCGCCGATGCTGAAATCGCCAGCGCCGGCTTTCCCGTGGAGGCCCGTGACACCACTGCGGCAGGCGATATCTTCAACGCAGCACTGGCTGTCGCGCTGGCCGAGGACCGGCCCATCGCCGATGCATTGCGATTCGCCAACGGCGCCGCGTCCATCTCGGTCACCCGGAGTGGGGCCCAGGCTTCCGTACCCACGCGCGACGAAGTGGATACATTTCTCGCGTCCAACCGGTAGACCACGAACCCGCGATTCTCATATACCACCGCCCGATCCGGGAGCCGCAAGGAACTTCCCAGCACCACGTAGTCGATCCCCAGGCTGGCCAGCGCCGGGATCTCCCCGCGATCGAACTGCAAGGCATTCACGCCTTGCCATCGCCGCCACCATTCCTCGCCCATGCCCTGGTGGAAGTTCACCTGTCCGCCGGACTTCCAATCTACGTAGACGCTGCGCTGGCTTTGCGCTCGGAACAGTCCTGGAAACAAACCCTTTCCGGCGTCCGCGAAGAGGAAGATCGCGTCCTTGTCCGTATGATCGCGAGCGAATGCGGCCAGCCCCGATAGATCCGCCTTGTCCCAGTGCGGATAATTTTGCACGCGTCCCACCGTCGGAAACAGGAGACACGCTGTCACGGCCACCGCGGGTGCCCATTCAAAGCGCGTCACGAGCGCCGCGAGAGTCGCGAGTCCCAGCGCCAGTAACCAGTGCCGCGCCGGCCATTGCAGCGTTATCAGACGCCCTTGCGTTGGCGCCGCGAAGGCGATCACGAACCACAGCGCCGCTTCCTTCAAGCGGCCGGACTCGGCCGCGCGCGCGCCCGCCGCAGCCGTCAGGATAACCGCAAACGCCGTGACGAACAACAACGCCCGCGCTGGCTGGAACTGCGGGATCAGCGTCCATCTTAGCTGTTCCAGAAGCAGATACGAGACGGGCAGGCTGAGCATTCCGATGGCCGGCATCCCCAACAGGAATGCGCGTCCCGCCTGGGGACGGAGGCGCCAATAGGCCGCCAGAGATAGCATCCACAGAGTCGCGTATTGCCAGAACAATTCGGGCCGCCAAGTGGACACCCAATTATATGGCGCGCGCATTCGCAAGAGAGTGGCCCACTGCGCATCGATGCGCGCCCAGAACACCTGTTTCTCGGAAACATCTACCTGGAGCTTCGCAGCCAGCAACAGCACGGCTACCGCGGCGCCCAGAACAATTAGCGAATGCCACTTCCGGCGCCAGATCGCCAGCGCGATGAAGATGAGCCAAAAGCTGTAGACCGTTGGAGGATGATACAGAAACGCCATGCCCGCCGCCACCGCCGAAGCGAGCATGCGCCCGCGCGCCGCGAGGCCCGCGGCCAGAAACACCAGCCCCACTGCGAATCCGCGCGGCACCGGTTCGTATTCGAACGTCAGCACGGCAGGACCGTCGATTACCGCTCCCAGCGCAAACACGCCGGCCACCAGCAGGGCGGCGCGCCGCGAGAGTGGGAACGCCGAAACCAGCAGGTAGACCCCCAGGATCTCGAGCGCGCGGAAAAGCAGTTGCTGGGCGGTCAATACAACTTCAAACGATGAACCGGTAATCCAGCGCAGCGCCACCGCGATCTCGTCATAGAGAGTGTAAGAAAGGTGCGGCCGCGTGGCCACCAGATCTTTCG
>JAYTVY010000143.1:0-6079 GCA_043743755.1 Bryobacterales bacterium
GCCTCCGACGCGCTCGAAGGCCGCCTCTCGCTGGCCCGCGGCTCCGACGTATCCATCGAGTGGATCGCCGCCGAGTTCACCAAAGCGGGCTTGAAGCCGGTACGCCAGAAAGTTCCGCTCATCGAGTACCACCCCGACCGCGAGCGCTCGCATCTGGCCATCGACGCGAATGGAAAGCGCGAAGTCTTCCATTTTCCGGATGCTTTCGGCAATTTTCCCGAGGACGTCACCATCGCGGGCTCCGTGGTGTTCGCCGGATATGGAATCACCGCTCCCGAGCTTAACTATGACGACTATGCGGGCCTGGATGCGCGCGGCAAAATCGTTCTGGTGTTCGACCATGAGCCCCAGGAGAATGATCCGAAGTCGATTTTCAATGGCACCGGCAACACCCGCTACGCCACTTCGCGCGTGAAATTGCTGAATGCCCAGAAGCACGGCGCGGTGGCGGTGCTGATGGTGGCCGAGCCAAATCGCAAGCATCCGTCAAACCAGGAGCGCCTGGCGCGCATCGCGGGTCTGCAGCAGCGCGCGGGACGGCTGCCCGCTCAAGCCATCGATGGCGACGAGCTTCGGATTCCGTTGATCACCGTTAGCGACAAGATCGCCGCCGGCCTGCTCGCCGCCACCGGCAAGAAGCCTGGGGATTTGCAGGCCGGCATCGACGCAACACTGAAGCCGGCCTCTCAACCGCTGCCCGGACTCAGCGCGGAAGTGAAGAACGTCGATCGCGATCGACGCCGTGCCGATTCGGCGAATGTCCTGGCCACACTCGAGGGCAGCGATCCCGCGCTGGCGGGCGAGACGATCGTCTTCAGCGCTCATTATGATCACGATGGTCCCGCCGCGAACGGCGAATATTATCACGGCGCCGACGACAACGGATCGGGCACCGTGGGCGTCGTCGCGCTGGCTCGCGCATACGCCCAGAATCGGTTCAAGCCGAGGCGCAGCCTGCTGTTCGCCGTCTTCGCCGCCGAAGAGCGCGGCTTGCTGGGGTCATATTATTACGTCCAGAACCCGCTGCGGCCGCTGAACACCACGCGAGCCGTGATCAACTTCGACATGATCGGCCGCAATGAAGCGCAAAGCGAACAGACCAAGGGCTTGATTGAAATCGCGCCCGACACGTCGAATGAGCTGAACCTGGTGGGGATGACGTACAGTCCCGACTACCGTGCCGCCGTCGAGCAAGCCAACCAGATGGTGGGACTGAAGCTGAATTACAAATGGGACGACGAATCCGCGCTTAATGTCTATTTCCGGAGCGACCAGTTCCCGTTCGCCCTGCGCAACGTCCCCGCCATGTGGTGGTTCACCGGCTTCCATCCCGATTACCACCAGACCACCGACACCGTGGATCGCATCAACTTCGAAAAGATGCAAAAAATCCTGCGCCTGGCTTATCTCACCGGCTGGACCTTCGGCGACGAAGCCACTCCCCCGAAGTTCGTCGAGAACCCCGCAGGTTCCGCCCGCTGACAAACGGTCCGCCGATCACAAATAACCCAGCCACCAGTCTTTGCGCCGCTCCTTTACGCCCGCAAACCACACGCACAGCGGATACAACGCCGCCACTACCGCAGCCCACACCACATAAACTACCCACAGATCCTGGCCGCCGCGCAGCGCCAGCGCGATCGCATGAGCCAGGTAAATATGAACCAGGAAATAAAACAACGGGACCCTTCCGAATACCAGCACTGGATTCTTTGGCCCCACTCGCACTCGCCCCAGCCATCCGAGCGCCGCGATCGCCGGGCCCAGCGTCATCAACAGAAAATCGAGCGACGGCGGATACTTGTTGCAATTCAGGAACGACATCACCGTGAACATCGCCGATCGCTGCCCGCTCCACGGTACGGGATCGCCATAAATGTTCAGAGCCCGAACCGCCACAAACGCGAGCGTCAGCCCGATTCCCAGGCGCACGAGCAAGCGCCTCCGGCGTTCTTCATCCCACAGAAACACGGGACCCAGGCAATAGCCCGCCGCCATCACGCCGGGCCACGGAATCAGCGGATAAGCAAACACGATGGTGATGCCGCCGGCCTGCAAAGCCGCCTGTCGATGCAGCGCGTCCCAGATCCACGCGAACCCGCCGAGCTGCGCGGCGGGCAGACGATCCAGCAAATTGTGAAGCACGATCATCGCGATACTGACGGCGGCCAGCACGCGCGTCGGCAGGTACACCAGCGCGGCCAGCGTCACCATGCTCAATCCCAGCGCCCAGAGAATCGTCAGCAGCAATGGTCCGCGAATGTTGAACAGGAGTCCGAACCGCAAGACCGTGACTTCCAGAAACATCAGCCACAACCCGCGCGTCAGCAGGAACTTCGCCAGATCGCTCTTCCCGCGACGGTTGCGCATCCAGAAAAACGCGCCCAGGCCCGCGGTGAACATGAATACCGGCGCGCAGAAATGCGTGATCCAGCGCGTAAAAAAGAGCGCTTCGCTTGTCCGAGTCAGGTCCTCGGGACGAAACTGCGTGGCCGCGGAGTGCACAAAATCGCGCACATGGTCGAGCGCCATGACGATCATCACGGCGCCGCGCAGCAGGTCGATGGATTGCAGCCGTTCCCGTGAAGGTTGGGCGCTCATTTACGGTGCGTCCACAATCTCGCCGATGTATGCGACGTTGTCCCCCTTCTTCATCGAGGGCACCGCGCCAATGTACAACACCACGCCCGTAACCGGAGATATCGCGTCCCACACGGCATCTCCAAAATAATCCGTCAAATATCCGATCTTCATGCCCTTTTGAACATACGCTTCCGGACCCACCAGCGGATAGAAAATGCCGTCTCTGGGGCTGGTCATTACCGAGTATCGGCCGACCCACAACGGATGCTGCACCGGCGTAACCGTGCCGGGAAGCATTTTCAGATATCGCATTACATTCACCGATCCGCGCACCAGGATGTCGACATCCTGCGCGTCCGTTGTGCCCGCGTGCCCCGCTTCGGCCACGATGGTCGGCTTCCCCATATTCTGCGCATACCGGGAAATGCTGACCGTGGCGGGGGCCGGCGTATTCGGATCCGGCCGGTTTCTCTGAATGATGATATGGTCCAGTCCAAACGCCAGCACCATCGCGCGAGACGTCGAGTCCAGCCGATCCTTCCCCGTGTCCGCCCAGTACGAATACGGCCGGAGGTTCTCGTCCAGATCGCCTCCATGGAAATCGATCAGGTAGTCGCATTTGTCAATCACGTGCTTCGCGATGGCCCACGAAGCTCGCTCGGTCTGCGTCCCGTCAGCCTTCCCCGGATAGAGCCGGTTCATATTCTTCCCATCCACGGGATTGAGATGCGGCACCTTCTGCAGAAAAGACGCGACGTTGATCAAGGGAAGAACGATCAGCGTTCCGGCCAGACCCGCCGGATCCGTTGACTGCGCCAGCTTCTCCAGCGCGATAATGGATGCGTATTCAGTCCCGTGCGCCCCCGCTACCACTGCGAGCATGGGCCCGGGCCGCGCGCCGTGAATCACGATCACCGGTATGTCTGTGCCCGCATCCACTCCCGCGGGCACGCGAATAAACCCGTTCGCCCGGCGTCCAGCGGCGGCCGACGCCGTCCCCACCGTCACATCTTGTCCCCACGCGCAAACACCGAGCGAAAGTATCCATAGCCATCGCATGATAGCCGCGATTATAACCGCGTATGACCGTTCAAAATTCACCAGCGACGCGGGATCGTCGTCCCCGGTGGGAGTTTGCAGCGGCATTATTGAGAATTCTCTGTTCACATCTTGACAAAAGCGTTACAATATTCCCAAAGCTTCGGGGGCGGTTCCACATTCCGCCCAAGACAGTTCAGGGAGGGCTTATGGTCAGGCTGCTGGCTATTGCTCTGGGGTGTGTCTGCGTGTTGGGCGCGGCATCGCCGGTATTGCGCGTCGACGAAAGCGCCACCAAGGTGGTACTGCGCGACGGCCGATCCGCTGTTTCCCTCGCGATTGATAACAGCGGCGCCAGCGTCCCGGTACGAATCGGTCTCGAATGGCTGGACCCCTACGGCACCGTTTGCTCACACATCAAGCGTTCGGTAACTTTGTCTCCTGGCCGATCGCGAAATCCGATTGTTTTTCCATTGCCTGCCGGCTTGTACGGTCTGGCTATTTGGGGCCGCCTGCGCTACCAGGTGTTTCCGGAGGGGGATGGTCCCGCGATTGTTTCCGGAATCGTGGCTTTATCCCAGGTGGCGGATCACGTCTTCGAATTGCGCGCGTCGGGATCTTCCACGGTCGCCGCGGGCGATGTTTATCGCCTCCGCTTTACAGCGCTGCAGCCGGTCACCGGACGACCCGTGGCGGGAGTGAACGTTCAAGCTTCGCTGGATCTGGATGAGGAGCCTCACATGGCGGAAGGCCGGACCGGCCGCGATGGCTTTGTCACGTTGGACATTCCCATACCCGCCAAGACCGAGGACGACAGCGCCGATGTAGAGATCAAGGCCTCGCTGGGAGATGTCACGGTAGAGACCTCCGCGGATTTTGACATCCAGCGTGTGGGCGCGATTCTGATCGATACCGACAAACCGCTCTATCAGCCCGGTCAGATGTTGCGCGTGCGCGCGCTTTGCTTTACCGCGGCCAAACGCGCCGACGCCGGCGTACACCTGACGCTGCGGATCACCGATGAGGAGTCTACCGCCGTCTTCGTCGATCATCCCGTGACCAGTAAGTTCGGCGTGGCGGCATCCGAATGGCAGCTTCCGCCCAACCTGCGCCTGGGCGAATACACGATCTCGCTCTCGCGCGATGAGAATGCCGGCAGCCTCGCCACCACCACCGTCAAGGTCAGCCGCTACGATCTTCCAAACTTCGCGGTTACCGTGAAGCCAGACCGGGCGTACTATCTCCCCGGCCAGGATGCCGCCCTGGAAGTTCAGGCCAATTATCTATTCGGCAAACCGGTTCCCCGGGGCAAGCTGCGGGTCGCGCTTGAAACGGAGCGGAGCTGGGACTACCGGCAGCAGCGCTGGAAGATCGAAGAGCAGTCGTCGTGGGACGCACAAGCGGATGCCGAGGGCCGCGCCGTGATTCGGATCCCGCTGGCCGCCGCGCACGAAGATCTCGCCGGTTACGAAACCGGCCGCTTCCACGACTTGAGTTTCACTGCATACGTAACCGACCCCATCAGTGGACGCACCGAGCAGCGCCGCTTCGATCTGCGTGTCACCAGGTCGCCCATCCACGTATATGCGATGTCGGAATCGCGCAACGGCCGCCAATGGATTTCCACCTCCTATGCCGACGGAAGACCAGCATCAGCCCGCGTGAGCGCTCCCGGAATGACTCCGGTAACAACGAATAGATATGGCGTAGCTCGAGCGATTCTGCCCGAGGTCGATGGCAATCTTGAAATTACCGCCGACGATGGCTACGGCAAACGTGGAGTGGACTCAGTCTGGGTGAACACCCGAAGCCCCGGCGACATTTTCATCGATACCGACAAAACCATCTACCGACCCGGCGACCCGGTGCGAGTCACAATAAAGACTGACGCCCCGGTTCCATCGGCGGCTCTTCAGGTTTTGCGCGATGGCCGGTTGTTGTACTCGGAATGGCTACGCATCAAGGGCACTCACGTCTCCTTTGAACTCCCCTGGCGAGCGGAATTCGCAGGAGAAATTACCCTTGGCATCGCCAACGGCGAGCAGTATAACCAGCACGATTCCCGCACCATCATTTTCCCGAGCAATCCCGACCTCAACGTCACCGCGACGGCCGCGCGCTCCAGCTATCGCCCGGGGGAAGAAGCATCGGTCAGCTTTCTGGCGAAGCTTCCCAGCGGGTCCACCGCCCCCTCAGTGCTCGGCATCTCCGTCGTGGACAGCGCCGTCGTTGAGCGTGCTCGCACCGATGCCGCCTCGCCGCGGGGACGCTGGCGCCGGTACCGTCCGGGTGTGCTGGAATTGGGCGGCCTTTCACGCGATGACCTCCTGCGTTTGGATGTTGGAAAACCTGTCGATCCCGCGTTAGACCTCCTCGCCGAAGCCATGCTCTCCGGTGACTATTGGCGTCCGAACATCATCCGCAGCGTCGATTACAACGGGGAGCTCAGCGGTCGCTA
>JAYTVY010000144.1:0-2303 GCA_043743755.1 Bryobacterales bacterium
GCCTTCTCGCGGCGAATGTGCTGTTCGCGAGTGGCGAGGGTGAGGCAGAACGCGCGATTGCCGTGGCTGTCCTTGGTTTCGCCCACGATGCGGCCGGGCATCTGGCGGATGAATTTCTCCTTGGCGGCGATGACACCGGCGTACGGACCGCCGTAACTGGGTGAGATTGCGAAGGACTGCAACTCGCCGGCGACGATATCGGCGTCGCGGGGCGGCTCCAGCAGGCCGAGAGAAACCGCTTCGGTGAAAACGAACACCAGCAGCGCGCCGTGCTTGTGGGCGATCTCGGCCGCGCGCCGGGTATTCTCCAACACGCCGAAGAAATTCGGCGACTGGATGATCACAGCGGCCGTGTCGCTATCCATCTTGGATTCAAGGTCGTCCAGATCCACCGTGCCCGCGTCGCGATCATATCCGAATTCCACCACGGGCATGCCCTGGTGCTGCGCATACGTGGTGAGCACTTCGCGATACTCCGGATGCACGCCGCGGGCGATTACGATACGGTCGCGGTTGGTGAGCCGCATCGCCATCATGGCCGCTTCGGGCACCGCCGATGAGCCGTCATACATGGACGCGTTGGCTACGTCCATGCCGGTGAGCTGGCAGATCATGGTCTGAAATTCAAAGATTGTGATGAGCGTGCCTTGCGAGATTTCGGCCTGATAGGGCGTGTAGGACGTGAGGAACTCGCCGCGCGAGACCACTGTATCCACCAGCACCGGACGGTAGTGATTGTAGACGCCGGCTCCCAGAAAGCTGGTGTAGCCGTTCGCGTTCTCATCCGCGCGGGCGCGGAAATAGTCGATGATCTCGTATTCGGATTTGCCCGGCTCCAGAGCGAGCGGGCGCTGCAGCCTTACCTCCGGCGGCAAATAGGAGAACAGGTCTTCGAGTGATCCGGCGCCGATGGTGGACAGCATCTCGCGGCGCTCGAGGTCTGACTTCGGGAGGTAACGCAATTCGGTGTGTGTGCAGAAAGCGGGTTAGTGCCCGGATTCTTCTCCTGCGTACTTTTGATAATCCTCGGCGGAGAGCAGCGACTTTGTTTCGCCGGGGTTGGACAACTTCATTTTAGCAATCCAGCCCTCTCCGTAGGGATCCTCGTTGACCTTTTCCGGATTCGTCTGGAGTATGGGGTTCACTTCCGATACTTCGCCGGAGACGGGCGAGAACATCTCGGAGACCGCTTTCACCGATTCAATGGATCCGATCACAGCGCCCTGCTCGATGGCCGAGCCGATCTTGGGCGTCTCGACGAACACGATATCGCCGAGCTCCTGCTGGGCGTGGTCGGTGATACCGATGGTTCCGGTGTCGCCCTCCACGCGGACCCATTCGTGCTGTTTGGTGTAAAAGAGATTGGGTGGATTCATGAATTATTTGGCCCTTTTGTAGAACGGCGTAGCCACCGTGACGGCGTCCACCGGCTGGTTGCGGACAACGATCTGGATGCGTTCACCCGGCTTGGCGCGGTCCGCCGGCAAATAGCACAGTCCGATATTCTTGTTGAGCGTGGGCGACGGCCCCCCGCTGGTTACCCAACCCGCGGGAGCGCCATCCAAAAATACTTCATAGCCATCGCGGCCGATGCCGCGGCCGCACATCTCGAAGCCTATCAGCTTGCGCGTTACGCCTTGCTCTTTTTGTTTCGCAAGAGCGCCGCGGCCCACGAAGTCGCCCTTGCCGAGCTTGACGATCCACGCGAGGTCTGCCTCGTAAGGCGAGATGGACGCGTGGATCTCATGGCCGTAGAGCGCCATCTTCGCTTCCAGACGCAGCGTATTGCGCGCGCCGAGACCGCAGGGTTTGATACCGAACTCCTGACCGGCGTCCAGAATGCGATCCCAGATGCGGGCGGCCTGATCCGGTGAAACGTAAATTTCGAAGCCGTCCTCGCCGGTGTAGCCGGTGCGCGCAATGCGCGCCCATTCGCCGCAGACTTCGCCGTCGGTGAAGTGGTAATACTTGATGGCGGTGAGATTCGCTGCGGTCAGTTTCTGAAGCGTGGGCAGAGCCTTCGGACCTTGAATGGCGATCTGCGCGTAGCGCTCACTGGCGAAATCCACTTTGCAGTGGAAGCGGTTGTGCGCGTCGATGTGCTCGTAATCTTTGTCCTGGTTGGAGGCGTTGACGCACAGGAAGTATTGGTCATCGTCCACTTTGTGGACCAGGATGTCATCGACGAAGCCGCCGTGCTCGTAGAGCAGTCCGGAATAGTGCGCCTGCCCGGTCTTGAGTTTGGAGACGGCGTTGGTGGTTAGGGAATCGACACACGGGATTGCGTCGGGCCCGCGGACTTC
>JAYTVY010000145.1:0-3825 GCA_043743755.1 Bryobacterales bacterium
GGTTCGATCCGCGAGCCATGTGGAATCAGATGGGCTGGCTGGCTCGGTTTGTCGTGATCGCGCTGTTTATTATGTCGGCATGGTCGATCGGCGTTATGATCGATCGCGTCATCGCCTTCAGCGGCGCGCGCACGCAGTCTCGTCAATTCGCTCCGGCCGTGGCCGGCGCGTTGCGCGAGGGCAAGCTGGACGAAGCCATCAAGATCGCCGATAACTACAAGAAGAGCCATTTGGCGAAGGTTGTGGTTGCCGGTCTGCAGGAATTCCAGGCACACCAGAACAGCAAGGATATTTCGGGTGAGGAAATTGAAGCCAGCAAGCGCGCTCTGGAACGCGCCGAAGCGATTGTCCACGCTGAACTGAAGCGCGGCGTTAGCGGCCTTGCGACCATCGGTTCGACGGCTCCGTTCGTCGGTCTGTTCGGAACGGTGGTCGGCATCATCAACGCGTTCAAGGGTATTTCGTCCGAAAAGTCCACGGGTCTCGGCGCGGTTGCCGGCGGTATTTCCGAAGCTCTGGTTACCACCGCCGTCGGTCTGTTCGTCGCCATCCCCGCCGTTTGGATGTTCAACTACTTCACCAACCGCATCGAGGCGTTTGACGTCGAGATGGGGAATTCCAGTTCCGAGCTGATCGACTACTTCCTGAAGCGGACCCAGCGCACCGGAGTAACTAAGTAAGCAGGGCCGCGAGTTGAATTGAAAGGGCCGGACCCGGCGGCGCCGGAACCGGCCCTTTGGAACGAGGACAACATGGAAAAGAAAACAGCCCCGCCCGTAGTCGCGGATATCAACGTCACGCCGATGGTGGACGTGATGCTGGTTCTGCTGATCATCTTCATGGTCATCACGCCGATGTTAACCAAGGGCACCAGCGTCGACATGGTGAAGACCAAGAACCCTATCACCATGCAGGCCGCCGATAAAGAGGATGCCGTGCTGGTCGCGATCACTCGCGACGGCAAGGTGTTCATGAGTCCTGGCAACGTCCAGATCTCGCCCGATACCCTTCCCCAAAAGGTGAAGGATCTGCTTACCAGCAAGACCGACAAGACGGTGTACATCAAGAGCGATGCGCGAGCCCGCTATGAGCGCGTGGAAGACGTGGTGGATAACCTCCGGGCGGCCGGCGTTGACCAGATCGGCCTGTTGACCGAGCAGCTGCCGGATAAGACCAAGGTCACTCCGCCCGCCGCCGGCGCCGCGCCTAAGGCCGCGCCCTAGAGTGTTCGGAATTCGAAACGGAATCGTAACCAGGAATCAGGAGATAAAGCTATGTCAATGGCAGTGGGAGCCAGTGGTGGGCCGAAAGCCGATATTAACGTAACGCCGCTGATCGACGTTTTGCTGGTGCTGCTGATCATCTTCATGGTCATCACGCCCCTTACGCCGCATGGACTCGAAGCAATCGCGCCGCAGCCGCCGGACAAGAAGACGCCGCCGCCGGATACGGATCGTACCGTTGTCATCATCATCGAGAAGGACAAGAGCATGAAGCTCAACAATGAGGCTATTGACGAGAACCGGCTGGGAGCCCGGCTTGAAGAAGTCTTTCGCACGCGCGCGGAGCGTGTCGTCTTCGTGAAGGCCGACCCCGATCTCGAGTTTCAAGTGGTCGCCCGCGCCATCGATATCGCCAAGGGCGCTCAGATTGACAAGATCGGTTTGATGACTCCAAAGATTGAGGCGGGACAGTAAGTACCACGAGTATGGTTCAATAGCAGAGAACATATGAAAAGCAGAGTCATACTTCTGGCCATCGCCCTTGTGGCGTTGCTCTTTACCGGCTGCGACAAGCTCAAGTCTCGCGATAAGCTGAACCGCGGGGTACAAGCTTACAAGAGTGGGCGCTACGCCGAGGCTGTGGTGTACTTCAAGGGCGCCGTTGACCTGGATCCGGAAAACGTGAACGGCCGTCTGTACCTGGCCACCGCCTACATGACCCAGTACATTCCCGGCGCGGACTCGCCAGATAACAATAAGCTGGCGCAATCGGCCAAGGATGAGTTTCAGAAGGTGCTGGAAAAGCATCCCACGGATCCCACCGCCCTCGCCTCCCTTGCTAGCCTGGCTTACCAGCAGGCCCAGGGTATTCCCGATCTGGACGCCAAGTACAAGAAGCTGGATGAATCCAAGGAATGGTACACCAAGCTGGTTCAGGCCGACCCGAATAACAAGGAAGCCTGGTACAGCCTGGGCGTCATCGACTGGCTGAAGTGGTATGGCAACCTGCTGACCGCCCGCGCCAAGCTGGGCATGAAGCCGGACGATCCGGGTCCCCTGAAGGACAAGAAGGTTCGCGAAGAACTCCGAACCAAGTGGACCGCCACCATCGACGAAGCCAAGGCCGATCTGCAAAAGGCGCTCACTATCGATCCCTACTACGACGACGCCATGGCCTACATGAACCTCATGATTCGCTATAGCGCCGATCTGGTTGACAGCTCCGCCGAGTATGACAAGCAAGTGGAGCTCGCGAACCAGTGGGTCCAAAAAGCGCTGGATACCAAGAAGATGAAAGCCGCTGCCGCGGCCAAGAGCACCGGCGGAATCACTCAAGAACAAAAGTAGGTAGCACAGGTTTCAGCCTGTGTCCTGAGAGTTTGTTTGACCGCGGGCTGAAGGCTGCGCCACCACATGCTAATCTCGTAATACCAGTGTCCACAGAAGTACTCCCCGCGCCGCAGCCAGTCGCGCAGCTCTATTCCGAACTTGAAGCCCTGGTGCGTAAGGTGCGACCCAAGGAAGACCTCGCCGGTCTCGAGAAGGCCTACCACCTGGCCGCGCAGGCGCACAAAACCCAGACCCGCGTCTCCGGCGAGCCGTACATGATGCACCCGCTGCATGTCTCCATGATCCTCGCCGAAATGCAGATGGATATGGTCTGTCTCGAAACGGGCTTGCTGCACGACATCGTGGAAGACACCAGCGTCAGCCTGGATCAGATCCGCAAGGACTTTGGCGAAGAAGTCGCCCGCTGCGTCGACGGCGTAACCAAGCTAAGCAAGCTGCATCTTTATTCGCGCGAGGAGCGCCAGGCCGAGAGCGTCCGCAAGATGCTGCTGGCCATGGTGAGCGACATCCGTGTGGTGCTGGTAAAGCTGGCCGACCGCCTGCACAATATGCGTACTCTCGGCTCGCTTCCGCGCGACCGCCAGGAACGCATCGCGCAAGAGACCCTCGAAATTTACGCTCCCATCGCGCACCGTCTCGGCATGGGCAAGATGCGCGGCGAGCTCGAGGACCTGGCGTTTCAATACCTGGAGCCCGAAGCTTCCGCCGAGCTAATCCGCGAGATCGATTCCAAGCGCCATGAGAATGAGCAGTTTCTTCAGCAGCTCCGCCATGACGTGGAGTTGAACCTGGCGCGCGAAAACATTCCCGCGCGCGTCGAGAGCCGCGCGAAACGCGCCTATTCCGTCCACCAGAAGCTCAAGCGCCAGAAGATCGGCCTGGATCAAGTCTATGATCTGCTGGCCCTCCGCATCATCACCGATTCGGTAAAGAACTGCTACGCCGCCCTGGGCGTCATCCATAACGAGTGGCACCCCATTCCCGGACGCATCAAGGACTTCATCGCCATTCCCCGGCCTAACATGTATCAGAGCCTGCACACTTCCGTCATCGGACCCGGCGGGCTCGCCTTCGAGGTGCAAATCCGCACCGAGGAGATGCACCGGCTGGCCGAAGAAGGCATCGCGGCCCACTGGAAATACAAGGAAGGCCGCAAAGGTCCGGGCGCGGACGACCAGCGGGTAACCTGGCTGCGGCAGCTTGTCGAATGGCAGCGCGAATTGCGCGATCCGGGCGAGTTTATGTCCACCCT
>JAYTVY010000146.1:0-2845 GCA_043743755.1 Bryobacterales bacterium
GCGCATTCGATAGATCGATGAAATCGACGGCAATCTTGCGGAAATCGAAGCCGGCCTTCAGGCTGTGCCGTCCGACATACTTGGACGCGCTGGCCGAAAAGTTCCTGGAAGCGTGTACGTAGAACGAATTGTTGTCGTTTACGCCCAGCGTATACAAGTTACTCATCGTGATATACGGGAATTGAGAGAGCGAGGGCCGAATTTGACTCACCAGGCTTTGGGGAAAGCCTAAGTTGCCAATGTTGTAGCCCTGGGACACGTTGTAACTGTAGTTCGGGAACCGGTTGAATCCGAAGCGGACCGCCAGGGCGGTAGTCGAATTGATGGTCGTAATACTGTTCAACTGGGTGGCGTCCACGCGGCGCTGCAGGCGCCATTGATTCGGACTCGATACGGTGGGAAACTCCGTGTTTCCGGGCTCGAGCGAGAAGTAGCGCAGGTAGCTCAAGCTCACCCGCCACCAGCTGGCGATGTCCTCATCGATCTTGCCCGTGTATTGCATGGCGCGGCAGGGCAGCCTTCCGGGCGCATTGAGATCGTTGTCGCCATAGAACCGAGGTGCGGACTGAGGCAGCTGAAAGTTGTTCGCAATCGCGAGGCCCACAGCGTTCAAGCGTTCGCGCGGGATGGTGTTATTCCCGAACGGCTGGCGGACTCCGTTGATGGTATTCAGCGGATCGTAGATAACCCTCAGACTGCCGTCCGAGTTATAGCTCTTCGAGAAGTCGCCCGTTCGCTCCAGCGCGGTAGGAGTCGCGAACACCGATGACGACGCCTGGGTATCGTCATAGTGTTCTGCTCCGAGGTAGAAGAAAGTCCTGTTCTTGCCGTCGTACAGTTTCGGAATCCATACCTTGCCGCCGAAGCTGGCGCCCCAGGTGTCATTGGGCTGGTCCGTGATGGGAACCCCGGCCGCGTTATTGAAGAAGCTGTTAGCGTCCCACCCGGTGCGGCGCAAGTGACCGTATGCGCTGCCGTGATAGGTATTGGCGCCGGATCGCATCAACGTATTGAACATGCCGCCACCGGTACGGGCCATCTCGGCGTCGTATGTGTTGGCCTGAATCTTGACTTCCTCCACCGATTCCAGCGACGGGATGATAATCGCCCGGTTGTTGGCATCCGTAATGGGTACGCCGTCGATAAGGTAGTTGTTGCCGCGCACCGGGCCGCCGGCGATGGAGATCTGGGAGGAGCCGCTCTGATCTTCCATGCGATTGTAGGCGGGGTTGCCCGCCGGAATAACGTTCGCCACCAGCTTGGAAAGCATGAAAGGATTGCGGCCCAGGTTGGGCAGTTCCGTGAGTTTCTGGTTATCCAACACCTGTCCCTGGGAAGCGTTGGAAGACTCCACCATCGGGACCTCGGCGGTCACCTGGACGCTTTCGGTTACCTGGCCGAGCTCCAGCTTCAGGTCCACCGATACCTGCTGCTGGGTCCCTACGATAACCCCTTTGCGTTCGAATCTTTTGAAGCCGGGAAACTCAATATCCACCGAGTAGGTTGCGGGAACCACTTCGCTAAACACGAATTCTCCAGCCGTTGCCGACAGCGTGGAGCGGTGTTCGCCCGTGCCCTGGTTGATCAGAGTAACTTTGGCGCTGGCCACCGCGCCTCCGTTCTGATCGGTTACGGCGCCACGCAGGACGCCGTAGTAAGACTGAGCGTGTAACATCGCCGAGGCGCATATTACTAGCAGGCTGGTGAATGCCGTCTTTAGACTGGATTTTGGCACCGTATTCTCCTTGAGCTTTTAATTGCTCAATACGGAGAGCGGGGCCCGTACGAAGGACCTGGCGAACAACTTTGGTCAAGTGTATCACCGCTTGTTTTGGTGCGGTGCTTAAACATTCATAGATTATTCTTATCGGTCCGATAACCGATCGATCTAAACCGATGCGCTCGTCGCTGCCAGCTGGCGCTCCGGCTTGGTTCGCATGTACAGGTAGTGACCGGCGTATACCAGACATCCCGCCACCACCGCCGCTACCGCGTTCACCATGAGCACCGCTCCCGCGGTGGTGAGGAATGCCACCGCATCCACCCTTCGCATTTTGGGGAGGCGCTTCCAGGTGCTCCAATCCAGAAGACAGATACCCATCCACGCCGTGACGCCCGCCAGCGCGGCAATGGGGATATGCCCCACAAAACCCGCTCCCACACCTAGAAGCGCCACCAGAAAGACCGCATGCAAGAGATTGGCGACGCGAGTGGTTGCGCCGCAACGCACCGCCGCCAGGCTTCGCGCCGGAATTCCCACGCTCATGGGCGCGGCGAACATGCCGGCGAACAGATTGGCGATGCCATACGCGCCGAGCTCGGCATCCGCGTCCGACTTCTTCAAATGGTCATGGCGGCCGCGAAAGTGCTCCACCACCCGCGAAGTGATCAGCAGGTTCACGGAAGAGACCAGCGCGAGGCCCAGCGCGGACGGCAACACCGTATAGACATCCCCGGGACTCCAAGAGAAGCCGGTGAAGGCAGGAAAGCTCAAGGACAGCGCGCCTACTTCGCGTTCATGCGTCCCCAGAATCTGGGCCAATGCGAAGGCGAAGGCCATTCCGATCAGCGGAGCGGGCAGCTTGTGGGACCACCGCGCCGACAGCCACGCGGCGAGAATGACGGAGCCTCCCAGCACCACGGGAACCCAACGGGTCTCGGGCAGCTTTGCCAGCACGCTGGCCAAGACGCCCAGCATGGAGCCGGGGGCTTTGGTGAGCGGCGACGCGACGCCCAAAATCACGTCCAGTTGCGAAATCAGCATCATGGCGCCGATCCCGCAGGAAAATCCCGTTACCACAGCGTGCGGCACACGCGTAATATGCCTCCCCAGGCGAATCACGCA
>JAYTVY010000147.1:0-4858 GCA_043743755.1 Bryobacterales bacterium
CAGCTCGACGCTCAACGGCGCGCGAACCCTGCAAATGGCTCTGCGGTACGAATTCTAGCCAACTAGCCGGTTCTTGTTAATTTCGGGCAGTGGGCCAAGTGCTCACTGCCCGATTTGTTTTTGATCGGACAGAGTCTTAATCGAGGTAAGATCAACCCATGCCAGGAATCTTGATTGTGGCCGCTTTTGTAGCCTTCATCGTATTGGCGCCGGCGGTCCCCGCGCAGGCTCAACCCCCGCAGCCGGATAGTTCGCGCTTCAAGATCCAATCCGCTACTGTCGTCGTGGATGTCATCGTTACTGACCGCAAGGGCAACGTGGTATCCGGACTCCCAGCCGGCGATTTCCAGGTCTCTGAGAACGGCGTCCCACAGAAGATTGTGAGCTTTGAAGGACCAGCGGCCACAGTGACCGGGCGGCCATCCGATTCGCCTGGTGTGTCGGTACAGGCCGGCACGTTCGCATCGCGCAGCTTGCGGATTATCACCATCGTACTGGACGTCAGCAACATGCATGGCGCCAGCTTGAAGACGTCGATTGATGCAGCGCTCCAGTTCGTGGATAGAGCCATCGGCGCGGAGGATTTCGTCGCGGTTTATGCCATCGGCTCGGAGGTCCGCCTGGTGGTTCCTTTCTCGCGGGACAAGCCGAAGGTGAACGAAGCGCTGCGGTCGCTTTCGCGCAACAACTCCGGCATTCAAACAGCCATGGGCCGCAACGCAACCATCGCCGCCATGGATAGCCTGGACAGTCAAATTCAAACTTTGAACAAGACCGGCGATCAGGCCTCCGCCGCGATGGCCAAGCTGGCCGAGACCGAGCGCCTCACTCTCCAGACCGAAATGGCCTTTCAAGCTACCATGCAGACCCGCGTACTGTTCCGGGCGCTGCGCGCTATTGCCCAGGCATCCGGCAATCTGCCTGGCCGGAAGAATGTCGTCCTCTTCTCCGAGGGTTTGCCCGCCACCACCGAAACCGATGCCGGCGTGGCATCCGTGGTGGATGCCGCCAACCGGGCTAACGTCGCGTTCTATGTCATCGATCCATCGGGGCTGGGTGGAGAAAGCGACGTAATGGGTTCTTTCGATGCCAGCGGGGCCGGCGGAGGCAGAAGGGCATCCCAGACAGCTCGCGACAACGCCAATGCGGCCCGCCGCTCAGACGTGGTTGCGGGTGATACAAAATTCGATGTCTTAAACCAGCGCATGAACGCCGACAGCGGTCGCGATGGCTTAAGAAACGTAGCCGACCAAACCGGCGGCCTGCTGATCAAGAACCAGAATGAGCTGAAAGGCTCCCTTGATCGCATTGACCGCGATCTGCGCGAGTTTTACACGCTCACCTACCAGCCTCGGAATTCCGTATTTGACGGGTCCTTTCGCAAGATCAAAGTGGAAGTCGCTGGCGGCGGCCACTCCGTCCGTTTCCGCAAGGGTTACTACGCGCTGGCGGCCGGCGAGGAAATGAAAGTTACGCCCGCCACCGCGCAACTGCTGGCTTCGGTTGAGAACGGCTCTCTCAAAGCGGCCCTCAAACCCAGACTGAACGCCGCCATTGTCTTCAGCTCGCCCACCGAACTTTCGGTTCCAGTCAGCATCTGGCTCCCGGGCGATCAAAGCTGGGTCGGCAAGTCCGACAAAGGATATTTCGCGGGCGTCACCATGGTGATCACGGCGCGCGATGCGAACGGCAAGCTGCTGGACGTCTTCCAGCGGTTTGTGGATGCGCGCTGGACCAAAGATGAATGGAAGGGCATCGAGAAGAAGGGCCTGCAAATCGTTTCCAGCCTCACCATCCCCAAACTCCAGTCGCTGGAGTTGGAAGCCGTGCTCCAGTTCACCAGCGGAGCGGCCGCAGTGGGAAAAACGAAACTGAACATGCCGGGAACCGACGATTCCGGCGCCCGTCTCACCAGCTTGTTTATCACCCCCCGCGTGGATGTCTCGCCAACCGTCCGTGAGGGCGATCCGCCCGCTCTGCATATCGCGAATTATCAGCTCTCGGTGCCCACCCAGACGCAGTTTGCTTCCACCGACAAGCTGACGCTGTACTTCGGCATGGACAGCGTCTCCATGGACGCCGCCAGTGGCAGCCCGCGCATCAATCTGGCGCTGGCTCTAAAATCCGGCGGCAAGGTAGTACGGGAGCTTCCCGCGGATTCCCTGCACGCATGGGCTAAATCGACGAACCGGATTTTCTTTCTCGATCAGTTCGATTTGGCCGGCCTCACTCCCGGCAAATACACCCTGCAGGCCACGCTGAAAGACCTGGCCAAGCAGACCACCACCGTGCAAGCCGAGGATTTCTCAATCCAGTAGCGCAGGGCCATGCCCTCTCCCCGCGCCATTCAGTTATTCTAGAGCGATGCTGGCGTTAGACCGTACGGCTGCGCGCGCTGCCTGGACTGTTTTCCTCCTGGCGCTGTTGATCTATACCGCCTACGCCGTGCGTGAGACGCTGGTGGTCTTCGCGGCCGCGCTGTTTTTCGCCTACATGTTGATGCCGATTGTGAGCTTCGTGGAGCGGCACACGCCCCGGGCCATCGGCCGAACGGTGGCGTTAAGCGTGGTCTATCTGGCGTTCCTGGGACTCTTGATCGCTCTACTGCTGACCATTGGCGCCAGGATCGGCGACGAAGCCTCTAGCCTCGCCCAGAGCCTGCCCGACAAGATTCACAACCGCGACTGGGTGCGGCAAATTCCGCTTCCTTCCGTGCTTGAGCCGGTTCGTGATCGCATCGTCGGATGGATTCAGAATCAATTCAATACCGGTGGCAAGGATCTGATTCCCGCTCTGAAGAACATCGGCGAGCAGGTGGTCTCCGGCCTGCGCTATGCCGTCTATGCCATCCTTATCCCGATTCTGGCGTTCTTCTTCTTGAAGGATGGGCATGGAATCCGCGAACGGCTGGTGGACAGCGTGGTGCCCGACAAACAGCGCAAAGTGGTGGAAGAGATTCTTTCGGATTTGAACATCCTGCTGGGCCAGTACATCCGGGCGCTGGTGCTGCTGTCGGTTTCCACATTCGTCTGCTACAGCATATTCCTCGAAGCCACCGGCGCGCCCTACGCCGTACTGCTGGCGGGATGCGCCGCGATATTCGACTTTGTTCCCGTAGTGGGTCCTCTGGCGGCCGGCGTGCTGGTAATCACCGTCACTGGAGTCACCGGATATACACACCTGCTTTGGTACCTGATTTTCTGGGTCGTCTTCCGCCTGTTTCAGGACTATGTTCTGGCGCCGTATCTCATGGGATCGGGAACCGAGTTGAATCCGATGCTGATATTGTTCGGCGTGCTGGCGGGTGAGCAGGTCGCCGGAGTGGCGGGCATGTTCTTCTCGGTACCGGTGATCGCGGCGCTGCGAGTGATTTTTGTGCGGCTCCAACGGTCCCATCAGAAACGATGAGGCGGCTCTGGCTGTGCCTTGCGCCGCTCCCGCTGGCCGCGCATATGGTCAGCATGAGTACCGGCGAGCTGCGCGTGGAGGGAGATCGCGCCCGCTACGAACTTCGCATGCCGGTCTATGAAGTCGCGCACATTGCCGATCCGGATAAGACCCTGCTCGCGCAGATCCACTTCCGAAGCAGCGGCGCGCTGGGCCGCATAACCGAACAGAATTGCGCTGCGCAAGAAGGGACCTACGTGTGCACCGCCAGCTATCGGTTCCCCGCCCCGGTGGACGCCGTCGAAGTGGAGTGCCGATTCGCCGCCGTCACGGTCCCCAATCACGTGCACCTGCTGCGCGCTTTTCGCGGCGACAAGGTGGATCAGGCCGTGTTTGACTTATCGTATACCACCGCGGATCTGCGCTTTCGCCCGCCGTCCGCCTGGGAGCTCGCCGTGCGCGAGCTGGCCGCCGGCTTCCTGCGCGCGCTCGGCGGCGTTGCGCCTCTGCTGTTCCTCGCCAGCCTCGTCCTGGCCGCCCGAAATCGCCGTGAGCTCGCCGCGCTCACCGCTGCGCTATTTGCCGGCGAACTTGCCGCCTCTGCCGCCGGACCGTGGATGCTCCCCTGGTTCTCGCCCCGCTTTATCGAAGCCGCCGCCGCGCTCACTATCGCGTACCTCGCTTTCGAGATCGTGCTGCTCCCAAATTCCGGATACCGCTGGCTGGTGGTCGGTATCCTGGGCGTTTTTCAAGGTGCCTGGTTCGCTCTGTTCTTGAGCGGCAGTGGATACGCCGCAACCCTCTTCTTTACCGGCGTGCTGGTGGCCGAGTTGCTCGCCATCGGCGCGCTGGCCCTGCTCATATGGAAACTCCCGCGCAAAATAGTCCCCATTGCCGCATCCATCCTGCTCGTAGCGTCCCTCGCCTGGTTCTTCGTCCGCCTCTACGCGTAACACAGGGCCATCCCCAGTCCTCGATTGGTACAATGAATCCAGAACGAACACAATGAAGCGGGAGTACACCAGACCATAATGGCTGTCACGGGCGCAGGCTTAGAAGGCATCGTCGCAACGGATTCGGCGATCTGTTTTATTGACGGGGACCGCGGCATCCTCAGCTACCAGGGCTACGACATTCACACGCTGGCCGATCGCGCCACATTCGAAGAAGTCATCTTCCTTTTATGGAACGGCCGCTTGCCCAGGCAATCGGAGCTGGATCAGCTCAAGGCGGCGCTGGTGAAACACCGCCCCATCGACAAGAATGTCGCCGAATTCGTCGCGTCGGCAGGCAAGTCGAATCCGATGGACATGCTGCGCACCGCGGTCTCCATGCTCAGCATCTACGATCCGCAGGCGAAAGACATGTCGCCCGAAGCGAATCAGGAAAAGGCCGCCAAATTAATGGCGCAAACGTCCACGATCGTCACCACTTTTGACCGGTTGCGGAATGGTAAGCCGGTTGTGGAAGG
>JAYTVY010000148.1:0-3691 GCA_043743755.1 Bryobacterales bacterium
GCCGCCGTCGCTACTGTCACCATGAGCAACTGGACCCGTTCGGGGCTAAAATACTTCGACCCGTCGCCTCTTTGCCCATGAAAGAGTCCGTTGGTGTTGATGCGGCCCGAGAGCAGTTGCAGACCGACCACGGCCGCTAAACTCCCCCACAGCAACCGAAAGGCCCACTGCAACGCGTCCCCAGGTGACATATAGTACTCGCTTTTTTGGCGAAATCAAGCAAGTATATTGCCTGACGGATAGAAATGCAAGAGCAAAGTAAAGGCCGTTTCCTTATCCGGAGAACAACACCCGCCACGTAGTCACCACCAGCGCGTGCGTCACCATGCCCGCCCGCACGCTGCCTGAGCGCATCAGCGCGATCCCGTAGAATACTCCCGCCGCGGCTGCTACCAGGGCGAATCGCCAGTTCGGAAATCCCCTGAACCATAAATGGGCCGCGCCAAACAAGAGCGAGGCGGCCGCAAGCCCCGCGATATTGCCGAGCTTTCGCGCCAGCTCGCGCTGCAGGAATGCGCGGAAGAAAAACTCCTCGCCCAGCGCCACCACCCACAGAATGCCGAGGAACAATCCCGCGGCCTTCACCGGAAACCGCCACCAGACTTCCGCCATCGGGTGTAGCCGCGCAAATCCGGTGAAGTATGCCAGGGCGGCGCCCACCGGGAGGAACATCAAATACTGTTCCACGCCCACGCGCCAGTCCCTGCGATCGGGGATGAATCCAAAATGCGCGTCATCCAGACCGCGGATCGACAGCACCGCCATGATCCCCAGGCGAATCCACATCAGCTTCCCGAGAATATCCAGTGGGAGCCGCGGCGCGAGCTTCGGGTAAACGTGCCCGAAGAAGCCGCTGGCGAAGACCACCGCCGCAATCGCCAGCAGCAGCAGGTCGGCCGCCAGCGAGCGCTTGCCCTCCGCATACCAGAACGCGATCACGGTGGCCGCGAATGCGAGCTCCACCAGCGACAGAATGCTGAAGCTATCGGTTCGCAGCGTTGCCAGCAGGTAGGGAATCACCGCGCTCACCGCCAGCAGCGTGCCGCGGATCCACACGTTACCCAGCCGGTCAAACGCTTTGCGGGCGCCTTCGAACCCCGGCGCGAGATAAAACGCGATCTCCACCAGGAACGCGGGCAGCACGGTCAGCGCCAGCGCCCAGGGAATGTGCGATTGCCGGGAATAAAGGTAAGCCGCGCCCGCCGCGGCCACCCACACGCCGGCCAGCGTCGCCAGGAAAGGCCGCATCGCGCCTATGTTAGCATCCGGCTCCGCACCATCAATGGGCCGCGCCTACTTCGTGCTGGCGATCGCCGGGGCCGCGCCGTGCGGCGGCTTCACGCCCTTGTCTTTCCAGTCGCGCAGTTCCTGGAAGCCTTGCGCGATCTCCTCGGGACGGATATTGCAGTGCCCGTCGTGCTTCACGTACTGCTGCACGAACATATCCTGCGAGCCGGCTCGCTCGGCAATGGACGGATACATGTTCGGGATGCGCACCGGAACCAGCGGATCATAGCTGGTGTGGATGGCCAGCATGGGATGTGAAAGCTTGCCGGTGGGGGTGTACCAGGTCCGGACATATTCGGCCGCGCGCGGATCCGCGGCGTAGCGCTTCACGCCGTCGTTGAGCGCGTTGTAATCGTCCTGGCTCTCATAGATGACATCGCGATTGTCGAACGCATTGCCGCCCGCGCGTTCCTGAAGCTCCTTCAGGAAATATGTCAGGAACGACAAAGTGCCCGCGAGGTCTTTGTTGTTGTGGACGCCCGCGGAGCGGCGCACGGCCGCGGCTTTCTCCGGACTTCCGTCCAGCAGCGCCAGCACCTTCTTCTGAACGTCCGGCGTGTTGCGGAAATCGGCTGCAATGCGATCGGGACCCGGCAGCGCGCCCGGGAAATAGTAATCGAAGACCACGCGGCCGTCGAAGGCGCCGCGGGCCAGGAAGTAATTTGTCGCGGCCAGCGGGCCGCACAACGGCATTCCCGCGTCGTAGGTGGTGGGGTATCGCTCCATCAGCATCATGGTCAGGAAGCCGCCCATCGAATGGCCGGTGATGATGGTTTCCTTCGGCTTGCCGTACTTGGTGGCGAAATAGCGGCGCAGCGCCTCGGTATCTTGCACGCCCTCCTGAATGGCCCAGCCGCCCGCCGCGTAACCGGACTGCGCCACGGCGTAGCCCTGATCCGTAAACACCGACAGCGCCGCCGGCAACTTGCTTTCCTTGTAGCTCACCATGTCCGCGCTGTAGCCGTGGCAGTACATCACCAGCCCGCCGTTCCAGTTCTCGGGAACGTCGATCCGGAACTTGGCTCCGTTCAGATCGCCGATCTCGGTTCTGGCTTCGGTCTTCGGTCCCGCTGCGCACAAGGCCGCGAATACCGCGAATACGCACAAAAATCTCATGGTGAATGCCCCTTCCGCGAATGACTGGTTGTCTGTTGAAAAGTATAATGCAATGGGAGGAGCTTTGGGCGAGCACGCAGGCAAGACCGCGCTGGTAACCGGCGCATCGCGGGGAATCGGGGCGGCCACGGCCATCGCTCTGGCGCGGGCGGGCGCGAGCCGCGTCCTGATCCATTACTCCGGCTATCGCGAAGGCGCTGAGCAGACGCTGGCGCTGGTGCGGGGCGCAGGCGCGGAGGCCGAGTTATTGAACGGCGACCTGTCCACGGACGCCGGAATCCAGGCGTTCATCAAAGAGCTAGAGAGGTTCGACGCCGGGATCGACATTCTAGTGAACAACGCAGGCTCGCTAGTGGAGCGGGCGCGCCTGCTCGAATTCACTCCGGATCTGTACGATCGCGTGATGGACTTGAACGTGAAGAGCGTCTGGTTCATCACGCAGGCAGTGGTCAAAGGCATGCTGGAACGCAAGCGCGGCGTGATCGTGAACGTAAGCTCCATCGCCGCCCGCAACGGCGGAGGTCCCGGCGCCACCATTTATTCGGCCGCGAAGGCCGCGGTCTCCACCATGACCAAGGGCCTTGCGAAGGAACTGGCGCCGCAGGGCATTCGCGTGAACGCCGTGAGTCCGGGCACCGTGGACAATCACTTTCACGAGGCGTTCTCAACGAAGCAGATTCTCGATAACGTGGTGGCCGCGACGCCCGCCGGCCGGCTCGCGAGTAACGAAGACATCGCCGGGGCGATTCTGTTCCTGTGCTCGGATGCGGCCGGCTATATCCACGGGCAGACGATTGAGATTAACGGCGGGATGTTCATGGTTTAGCGGTTTGAAGACCTATAGAGATAGGCGGAGTGTGTTTCAATGCGGCTCGGGTGTCCACGGGCAGCGTGAAGAAAAACGTTGTTCCTTCGCCCGGTACGGATTCCGCCCAGATGCGACCGCCTTGGGCCTGCACAATCCGCCGGCAAATCGCCAGGCCGACGCCGGTCCCGGGATATTCCTCGGCCGTGTGCAAGCGCTTGAAGGGCTGAAAGATGACCGCCGCGTCTTTCGGATCGAAGCCGATTCCGTTGTCTCGGATCGAGATCACCCATTCTGCCCCCGTCTGTTCCGCGCTGAGGTGAACTTTGGCGGGCTCGTCCGGCTTACGATATTTCACTGCGTTCCCAATCAAGTTCTGGAACAAGCGAACCATTTGTCCGCGGTCAACCGGCAAGATGGGCAGGGGATCGTGAGTGACGGTGGCGCCGCTCCCTTTGATGGCCTCATCAAGGTGCGTAAGCG
>JAYTVY010000149.1:0-7782 GCA_043743755.1 Bryobacterales bacterium
GGTGAGGTAACCACCTGGCGCGACTGTATCGATACGCTCGGCCCGCACGAAGGAAACGTCAGGTTGGATCCATGACGGCGGATTGTGCGAGATCTTATAACCTGCTTCCGCGTGCACCCTTCCGAGACCATTCTGCCTGAGCGGGAGGAGCGCCACGAAGGCGTTGCTGGCAACGTCGCTGTGTTTCCACTTGGGTGGTGGGTAGTTGATCAACTCCCCCTCGATGATCTCGTGATGCATCCCATCGTCGGGGAGCTGCTCGAACTCCGCCCAACTTAGCAGATTAGTGGTCGTCGCCATGATTGCCTGGTGATTTAGCGTAGCGCAGCGGAGTTCAATACTCCACGGCCACTAGAAACAGGCCGCGGGCCGGCGCCGAAGGGCCGCTTGGAATCGCGCATCCGGGCTGCAGGCGGGCCTGCAGCGCCGCTTCATCCAGGTTCCCTTTGCCCACTTCAATCAGCACACCAACAACGTTCCGGACCATGTGCTTCAAGAAACCGCTTCCGCGCACCCGGTAATACAACCGATCGGCCTCCACACTCACCTGTGAAGAAAAGATGGTGCGAACCTTGGACAATCCCCGCCCATCGCGATCGTCTGTAGCGGCGAATGCGGTGAAGTCGTTATCGCCCTCCAGCAGCGGAGCCAGCCGCATCATCTCCTCCTCACGTAGAGCATACGGGTAGTGATACACGTAGCGTTGCTCGAAAGGCGGGCAGACTTCGGCGCGCCAGATTCGATACTCGTAGGTCTTGGCCTTGGCATCGAAGCGTGGATGAAATTCCCGCGGGACTTCTTCCGCGGCCATCACGCGGATGTCTCGCGGCAGCACCCGGTTCAACGCCCGCCGCAAATTATCCACTGGAATCGGGTTCGCTATGGAGAACGCAGCAACCTGGGCCAGCGCATGCACTCCCGCGTCGGTCCGGCCGGATCCGGCTACTTGGACCGGAGCGCCTTCCATCTCCGACAGCTTTTCCTCGAGTGTCTGCTGAATAGTGCGCAGCCCGGGCTGCACTTGCCAGCCGTGATATTCCGTGCCGTCGTAAGAAAGCCGAATCCTAATCCTTCGCATGCGAGGGGCGCGATCCGGGCTTCACCACCGGAAGCCCGTGCTGGCACATGGGACACTCTTCAGGTTTCCAGGCGATCGCGGCCATGGTCTTCAGCGCGATTCGCGGCAGGCCGAGATTGACAGCGCCGCCGCTGCGGTCAATGATGGATCCCGCCGCGATGACACGCGCCCCGGCCGCCAGCAGCAGGTCAATTACCTCGCGCGAACTGCCGCCGGTGGTAACTACGTCTTCCACCACCACCGCGGCCTCGCCCGGCTCCACGCCGAACCCCCGCCGCAGCACCATGCGCCCTTCGGCGTCGCGCTCCGTGAAAATGAACCGGGCGCTCAGTCCGCGCGCCACTTCGTGGCCGATGATGAGACCGCCCAGTGCGGGTGCAGCCACTACCCCAATGTTCAGCGCGGCATCCAATCGCCGGAATTCATGTGCCATCAGCGTGCCCAGAAACTCGGCCCACTTAGGATACTGAAGCACTTGGGCGCATTGGAGATACTCGGAACTGTGCAAACCGCTGGTCAGCCGGAAGTGCCCGCGCAGCCGGGCTCCGGTCTCATCGAAAATGCTTAAGACAGGATCTTCTTGTTCGCTCACCAGAGCCAGGATAGCATCGAAAAACCGTTAACCTACAAAGTCTTACGAACAAATTTCGGCGAAACCGCATCTCACGAGTAGAGGCGTGGAAGCGGTTATGGCGCCCGTTTGACGGGGTGACGGTTATGGCGAGACGAAAGTATCTGTGGATCGCGATTGCGGTGGTGATTGCGCTCGCGGTGGGCGGGTGGCTCTATAGCCGCTCCGGCAGTCAAACTCAATATCAAACCGCCGCGGTAGAACGTGGCTCGGTGCAGGCCAGCATTTCGGCTACGGGGAACACCAATGCCGTGGTGACGGTCCAGGTGGGCAGCCAGGTATCGGGTAACATCAAGGCGCTCTACGCCGACTTCAACACCAAAGTGAAAAAGGGCCAGTTGGTGGCGCAGATTGATCCGCAGGCTTTTCAGGCGCGCGTCGATCAGGCTCGCGCTTCTTTGGACAGCGCGAATTCAGCGGTGGTCAGCGCCCGGGCGCAGATCCAAAAAGCGGAAGCCGACATCGCCAGCGCGCGCGCCGCGCTCGCCAATCAGCAGGCCAGCGTCGCCAAATCGAAAGCCATGGAGCGGGATGCGGCCATGAAGTTGAAAGATCGGCAAAGCCTTGCCCAGCAGGGCATCATCTCGAAAGAGGATCTCAGCACGGCCCAGTCGGCTTACGATGGGGCCATCGCCGACCAGGCCGCATCAGCGGCACAGGTGGATGCGGCCAACCACCAGATCCAATCCGCGCAGGCGCAGCGCGACGTAGCCAACACGCAGTTGAGCTCCGCTCAATCGCAAGTGAAACAGGCCCAGGCAGGTTTGCAACAAGCGCAGCTCGATCTGGATCACACCCACATCACGGCGCCGGTGGAAGGCACAGTCATCGCCCGTCATATGGATGTGGGGCAGACCGTGGCAGCGTCATTCCAATCGCCCACCATTTTCGAAATCGCGCAGGATCTCACCAAGATGCAGGTGGATACTAACGTGGATGAATCCGATGTCGGCGTTGTGAAAGTAGGCCAGGAAGCCAACTTTACCGTGGATGCTTACCCCTCGACGACATTTCAGGGAACCGTCCGCCAAATCCGCCAGGCGCCCATCAACGTCCAGAACGTGGTGACGTATGACATCGTGGTGGCGGTCTCCAACGATCAATTGAAGCTGTTTCCCGGCATGACCGCGAGCGTCAAGATTCTGACCAATCGCGAAGACAACGTACTCAAGATTCCTAACGCGGCGTTGCGCTACCGCCCGGTTACCGCGAAGCCCCCAGCGAACGCGGTTCACGCGGCCGGAAAAAGATCGCAAAATCCCGGACAGAACATCTGGACGATTGGACCCGATGGAAATCCCAAAGCAGTCCGCGTGAAGCTGGGCATCAGCGACGGAAATTACACTACCGTCGAAACCGGCGACCTGCATGAAGGCGAGCAGATCGTGGTGGGCTCCACTTCCAAGAGCGCGCCCTCGGGTGCTGGCGCCGGCGCGCCTCGCGGGCGCGGACCCGGCTTCTAGATCCAGGATCACGGCCATGTCCGAACTCATCGAAATCCGCGACCTGAGCAAGGTCTACAAAATGGGAGATAACGTCGTGCACGCGCTGCGCGGCGTATCTCTTAGCATTCAACAGGGCAGTTTCGCCGCCATCATGGGGCCCTCGGGATCGGGCAAGTCCACGTTCATGAATATTCTGGGCTGCCTGGATAAACCCACTACCGGAAGTTATCTGTTGGACGGCATCGATATCGGCAAACTGGATCGCGACCAGCTAGCGGAAATCCGGAACCAGAAGATCGGATTCGTGTTCCAGCAGTTCAATCTGCTGGCTCGCACCAGCGCGCTGGAGAATGTCCAGCTGCCGCTGCTTTACAGTTCCACCAACACATCCAACCACGACGCCAAGGCGATGGCGGCGCTGACATCGGTTGGGCTCGCCGGGCGCGAGCATCATCACCCCAATCAGCTATCGGGCGGCCAGCAGCAGCGCGTGGCCATCGCGCGCTCATTGATCAACGATCCGCAGATCATCATGGCCGATGAGCCAACTGGAGCGCTGGATTCGCGCACCAGCGTCGAGATCATGGCCATTTTCCAGAGGCTGAACCGCGAGGCCGGCATCACCGTCATCGTGGTAACGCATGAGCCCGACATCGCCCAGTATGCCAGCCGCGTAATCCGCTTCAAGGACGGTCACTTGATCAGCGATGAGCCGGTTCGCGACCGCCGCGACGCAGGCCAGGAGGCGGCCGAGTTGCCCGCCGAGGAAGTAGAGGAGGTCGCGGTATGAACAAGGTGATTCAGGCGATGAAGATCGCTTTCCGCGCGCTTCAGATCAACAAAATGCGCTCGGCGCTGACCATGCTCGGCATCATCATCGGCGTCGGCGCCGTGATCGCGATGGTGTCGGTTGGGTCGGGAGCCACAGCGCGCATTCAGGAACAGATCGCCAGTATCGGCAGCAACGTCATTATCGTACTGCCGGGCAGTATCACCGCGTCGGGGATCCGCCTTGGCAGCGGCAACGCCGTCACCCTCACTGAGGACGATGTAAAAGCCATCGCGCATGACTGTCCGGCCGTCATGGCCGTCGCGCCCACCGTGCGCGGAGGCGGGCAGGTGGTGTCCGGCAACAACAACTGGGCCACCCAGATTCTAGGAACAACGCCGGATTATCTGACCATTCGCGATCTGCGGGTCCAATCCGGCGCCGCTTTCACGCAGCAGGATGTAGACGCATCGGCCAAGGTGGCCCTGCTGGGCCAGACCGTGGTCGATAACCTGTTCAATGGCTCGGACCCCATCGGACAAGTGATCCGCATCAAGCAAGTGCCATTTACCGTTACGGGCACGCTGGTGCCGAAGGGCCAATCGCCCACCGGTCAGGACCAGGACGACGTTATTCTGCTGCCCATCTCCACAGCCAAGAAAAAAGTATTGGGCTCCAATCAAGCCAAAGCGAATTCCGTGGGTCAGGTCATCGTCCAGGCGCAGGGCCCGCAACTGATGCAGACCGCCATCCAACAAATGACGTCGGTACTCCGCCAGCGCCACCATCTGGGGCAGAGTCAAGATGACGATTTCACTATCCGCAACCTCGAGGAGGTTTTCAAGGCGCAGGAGACGTCCTCGCAGGTGATGTCCATCCTGCTGGCCGCCATCGCGTCAGTTTCGCTGATTGTGGGCGGCATCGGGATTATGAATATCATGCTGGTCTCGGTAACGGAGCGCACCCGCGAGATCGGATTGCGTCAGGCGGTGGGCGCCAAGACGAAAGACATTCTCACCCAGTTCCTGGTGGAGGCGGTGACGCTCTCGCTCCTGGGAGGCGTAATCGGCATTGTGCTGGGCGTTCTGGCTTCGAAGCTGATTTCTTACTTCGCGAACTGGTCCACGCTGATCAGCGTCGGCTCAATCCTGCTGGCCTTTGTATTCTCGGCGCTGGTAGGAATCTCCTTTGGTTTCTATCCGGCCCGCAAGGCCGCGTTCCTGGATCCCATCGATGCGCTGCGATACGAGTAGCTCGCGTTCAAAATCGTGTGGGCTGTTCTTCGCGAAATCCCAAATCCGGACACCCGTAACGTCGGAGGCGCCCGATTCGTCTTTTCTCACAATGGCTTACGGGCGCCAGCCAATGGCAGAGCGCGTGCCCATGTTACGATAGCTTATTAATTAGGAACTGCCTGGCTGCTGTTTGCGTTCCAACCATTTGAACACCTTGACCAGTACCTGAAGGAAGGTTATGCGACGTTTTCAACCCATTCTGGCTCTACTGTGCGTGTACCTGACGCTCGCTCCGTTTACATTCGCGCAGGAGAAGCAGGCTTCCCCCAGAACTCCCGCGATCACGGAGCCCAACGGCGGCTTTCTAGGCTTTATTCGCCGGAACTACGAGCGCTCCGAGATTGCCCCGGTAGACCTGGGTAATTCCGGGCGTCTGGAATCCCTGCTGCGCGCCGGGAGGATCTATCTGTCGCTGCAGGACGCCATCGCGCTTGCGCTGGAGAATAACCTGGACATAGCCATTCAACGGTACATACCGTTTCTGGCGCAAGCCGACCTGTTGCGCGCATCCGCGGGCGGCCTGTTGCGCGGCGTGCCGTCCAATGTGCAGACCGGCGCTTCGGGCGTCGGCGCGGGCGTAAGCGGCGGAGGCTTGGGAGCGAGCGCCGGCGGCGCTGGCGGCTCGGGGTCCAGCTCGTCAGGCGTCAATGGCGTTATTACGCAACTCGGGCCCTCCACGCCCAATCTCGATCCCACTCTGACTGGCTTCATGAGCTGGGGCCATTTCAGCCAGCCGCAATCCAGCACGGCCGTCACGGGCACCACCACTCTGATCAGCCGCCGCGCGCTGTACGATTTCTCGGTATCGAAAGGCTGGCTCTCCGGCACCAACGCCCAGCTTTCGTTCAATAACACGCTGGTAAGCCAGAACTCCGCGTTCAACCTGATCAATCCCTCGATCGGCTCCTCGCTGGACCTCACCGTCAGCCAGCACCTGCTCCAGGGATTCGGTTTCGCACTGAACAATCGCGATATCCGCGTGGCGAAAATCAACGTCAAAGTCAGCGATCTCACTTTCAAATCGCAGGTGATCAACACCGTCGCCGGCGTCATCCTGCTGTACTACGATCTGGTGAGCTTTCACCAGCAGGTAAGAGTAACTCACCAGGCCCTTGCCACCGCTGAAAAGCTGTACAACGACAACAAGAAACAGGTTGAGATCGGCACCCTGGCGCCTATTTCCATCGTCCAGGCCGAAGCGGAAGTCGCCACCCGCCAGCAGGATCTAACCATCGCGGAGACCAACGTTCTGGAACAGGAAACTATTCTGAAGAACGCGCTCAGCCGCACCGGCGTAGCCAGCCCCAGCATTTCAGAAGCTCGCATTGTTCCCACCGATTCCATCCGCATTCCCGATGTCGAGCCCGTGCAGCCGGTGCAGGATTTGATCGATCAGGCTTTGCAGAGTCGTCCGGAGCTGGCCTCCAGCCGGCTGAACGTGGAGAGCGCGAAAATCCGGCTGATTGGAAGCCGCAACGGATTGCTGCCCACCATCGATGTCTTCGGTCAGCTTACCAACAATGCACTGGCCGGACAATACAACCCGCTGCGCGGTCCGGCCCCCGGCACGCCCGGTTTCGTTTCGAACTCGAACGTGGCCCTTCCCGATCCTTTTTTCATCGGTGGTCTGGGCAGCACTCTAGGACAAATCTTCAGCCGCAACTTTCCGGATTACCGCTTGGGAGTGCAGATGAACATTCCGTTGCGCAACCGGGCGGCGCGATCCGACTATGTTCGGGATCAACTGGACTTCCGCCAGACCGAACTGACACTGCAGCGCCAGGTGAATCAGATCCGCGTGGACGTAAGAAACGCGCAGATCGCCTTGCAGCAGGCTCGCGCACGGTATCAGGCGGCGACCAAGAGCCGGGTGCTGGAAGAACAGACGCTGGACGCCGAGCAGAAAAAATACGCGCTGGGCGCATCCACTATTTATCAGGTGATTCAGATCCAGCGCGATCTGGCAACGTCCCAGGGCAATGAAGTCACCGCGGAGAGCAACTACATCCGCGCCAAGACCAATCTGGACGTCGCGACAGGGCAGTTGCTGTCGGTGCACAACGTCGACATCGACGAGGCCAAATCGGGAATCGTGGCGCGCCCCGCTTCCCCGCTGCCGGTTCTGGATCAGAACGGCGCCAACGCGGGCCGAGGCAACCGCTAACCGCAGGCGCATTTCCAGATTTGCACGATCCCGGTGCCGGAATGGTAAATTTTGCGTCGGCGGCGTCCGTTCCGCCGTTGAAAATACTGAGCCATGGGTTTGGAAGCATGGTTGCTCTGTAAAGACCGGAATGAAAACAGGGCAAGCTCAAGGATCAACGGCCGTTCCCCGACTCCACCTCAGTTATTTCTCTCAAACCCTGATACTTCTGTAACTTCCCATAACCGACCCTCCCGGCCACGATCCTTGAGCTTTAAAAACCCCTGTTGGATATCCGTCATGCCATCATGAAGCCGTGAGGATTGTTTCGCTCATCGCCAGCGCCACCGAAATTGTGGATGCGCTCGGGCTGGGAGCTCAACAGGTTGGGCGCTCGCATGAGTGCGATTATCCGGAATCG
>JAYTVY010000150.1:0-3269 GCA_043743755.1 Bryobacterales bacterium
CACTCAAACTTGAGGTTGGCCTTCTCGACTTGCGCGAGCGGAAAGCGGATCACTCGTCCCGCGCCCGGCTCCAGGGCCACCACGCCGTCGGAGATGCCCGCCAGCGTACCCTCCCAGTGGCGCTGATTCTCCACTGGCTCGCGCAATACTACCTTGGCTTTCTTTCCAACGAACCGCTCGAAGTCGCTGGGCTTCGAGAGCTTGCGTTCCACGCCGGGCGAACTGACTTCGAGCGTGTACGTGGCGCCGGGCATCACGTCCTCGACGTCCAGTATGGTCCCCACGTTGTGCGAGATGAACTCGCAATCCCCGTGCGTAACCCCCTGCGGTTTGTCTATATAGATTCGCAGCAATCGGCTCTTCCCGCCTCCCAGCAACTGCACATCGACGATCTCGATGCCTTCCGGATCGGCCACGCGTACGGCCACCTCGGAAATCTTCGCCACCACGGCTTCGTTCCTTTCAGGCATCGTGCAATAAAAAAGTGGGCTTTCGCCCACTGGCATCCTTCGACACCCCCATTGTACCACCACCAATGAGGGGATGCTTCAGCTTGTGCTGTAGCCGATCCGCGAGTATCGCGCCGGGCTCCGAAGCTGCATCGCCAGCGCGTCTAAAGCAATGCTTTTCTGTATGTTACGCTGTACCAGCTCCGCCAGCTCATCCACCTTCCCCACCGCCCGCCGGATCCAGTCAAACGAAACTTGCCCCGCCAGCGCCCCCAGTTCCCGGCGAATATCCGCATTCCGCACCCCCTCGGCGCCAAGGGAAATCAGCAACAAATCCTCCAGCAGAATATACAGTACATCCAAAAAAAACTCGAGTTTCTCGGTCTTGCGAGCCCCCAGCGATTCCGAATACCGGGCCCACGCCGCAAACGGTTCCCTCTCCGCCGCCACACCCAGTAGCGCCAGCATGGCGGTACGCCGCTGGTCGTACGATTCCAGATCGAGCGCCAGCGCCAGACCCGGACTCCCCGCCGCCAGCGCTGCCCGGCGTCCCGCATCCGGAGCCCCGCGAGATTCCAGAAACGCGCTCAGTTCCGCCCCCGCCAGCGGCGCCAACTGAAATTGAACCGCCCGCGACCGGATGGTAGGCAGCAGATCGTATGCATTCTTGGCCGTCATGAGGATCACCAGATGCTCGGGCGGCTCCTCCAGCGTCTTCAGAAGCGAGTTTGCCGCATGCTCATTGGCGCGATCGATCCCATCGATCAGAAATACGCGCCGAGGTCCCTGCAGCGGCTTGAACTGCGCGCGTTCCTTCAACAAACGCATCTGCTGGATAGAAATCTGGCGCAGCGGACCGTCCGGTGGAAAAGTCAGGAAATCCGGATGCGAGCTGAAGAACAGTGGATCTTCATTGCGCTTCTCCGCGGTCCACTTTTCGCGATCGGCAATGAGTTCGCGATTGCTCTCTACGCTGAGATCGTCCTGCTCGATCTTTCCCTGGCCGCCGCCCAGCAGCGCCGCCCCGAACCGCCGCGCCAGTGTGGCCTTGCCCACGCCTTCAGGACCGCCCAGCAGTATCGTCTGGGGGAGCCGTCCCGGTTCCGCTGCAAGTTGCGCAAGCTGGCCCGCGATCTCGGAATTGCCGTAGAAGCCGGAGAACATGATCAGCCCCCTCCATGCCGGCGCGCGTGGATAATCACATGCTCCCCAATGGTCTCTTCCAGCAGCGGGCTTTGCGGATATGGATGGCCGGAATACCGGCGAAACCCTTCGCCATAATGCACCCCCACCAGCAGCCCCCGCTCCCTGGTCCATCGTTCCATGGTTTCCAGATAGTCGTCGATGCCGTGCTGCGCCTGGAGCCATTCCCGCTGGCTGGCGTGCATCGACAGCATACGGCGTTTGATTTCGAACGTCTCCCGCACGTCCACCACAAAATCCGGCTCGCTCGGCGTCGCCACCGGATCGGCGAAATAAAGATGCGGAATCGTATCCAGCGGCGCGGCTGCATGCTCGGCATGCGTGACGTAGTTCGGCACGCTGGCGGCGAAGCAGGCATCGCGAACCAGCGCGCTGGTGGCTTCGTGATCGCAAAGATAATCCACCTGAGACGCCGTGATCACCACATCCGGACGATTCGCGCGCAAGATCTCGGTGACCCGCCGCCGCGACGGATCGTCATTGAAGATCGCCAGATCTTCAAACCCGCCGCAGACGTACGTGGCTCCAATCACCTCGGCGGCGGCCGCCCCTTCCCTTCTCCGCATCTCGGAGATTTCTTGCGGCCCTATCGTCTTCGATCCGCAATCGCCAGCCGTCATCGTGACAATTGTGATGGAGTGTTCCGCTTGCGACAACAACGCCAGCGTTCCGCCCGCCAGAATCTCCGCGTCATCGGGATGCGCTTGAATGCACATAATCCGCATATCTATGAGGTTAGCGGACCCGCCGGAGGAGGCTCCGGCTTAGGGGCCGCTTTCGGCCGCTTTCGAATAGGTATTTGCAGAAGTATCGCCAGTAGCGAGAACCACAGACTCGAACTGCGCAGGATCAGCTTCATCGTTCCAGCCGTCTTGATAGACCCGCTCCGCCGCGAAACGGTTTCCTTTCATCCCGCGCGCTAAAATGGAGAATTCATGAAACTCCGCAGTTACACTATCACGCAGGGACGCGACCGCGCCGCCGCCCGCGCCCAGCTCAAAGCCATCGGATTGACCGATGCCGACCTGAAAAAACCCATCATCGGCATCGCCAACACTTGGATCGGCACCATGCCCTGCAACTTCAAGCTGCGCGACTTGGCCGTAAAAGTGGCCGAGGGCATCCGCGAGGCCGGCGGCACCCCCATGGAATACAACACCATCGCGATCAGCGACGGCATCACCATGGGCACCGAGGGCATGAAGGCTTCCCTGGTAAGCCGCGAAGTGATCGCCGATTCCATTGAGTTGGTGGCCCGCGGGCACATGTTCGACGGCATCGTCGCGCTGGTGGCCTGCGACAAGACCATCCCCGGCGCTGCCATGGCGCTGCTGCGGCTCAATATCCCCAGCCTGGTGCTCTATGGCGGCTCGATTCTGCCGGGGCGGTATCAAGGCCGCGATCTCAGTGTGCAGGACGTCTTCGAAGCCATTGGAGCGAATGCCGCGGGCAAGATTTCAGACCAGGAACTGCTCGATATCGAGAACTCCGCGTGTCCGGGAGCCGGTGCCTGCGGCGGCCAATTCACCGCCAACACCATGGCCACGGTGATGGAACTGATCGGGCTCGCGCCCATGGGCACGGCCTCCGTTCCGCAAGTGGACCCGCGCAAAGAAG
>JAYTVY010000151.1:0-15590 GCA_043743755.1 Bryobacterales bacterium
CCTCGTGAAGTGATCGGGGTGGCTCGCGATATTCTCTACCCCACGGGAAAACCCGGCGAATCGCTGGAAATTTACATGCCCTATCTGCAGGCGAGCTTCGCCTCGATTTCAGTGCTGGTCCGCACTTCCACCGATCCGCTGCGCATGGAGCCCGCCGTGCGCTCAGCGATCTGGTCCATCGACAAGGATCAGGCCATCAATTACGTCGACAGCCTGGAAGGCCGCATAACCAAGACCAATGGCGCCAGCCGCTGGTACACGGTGGTGCTGGGCAGCCTTGCCGCCATCGCCTTGGCCCTTTCAACCGTCGGCGTCTACGGAGTGATCTCTTATTCCACCGCCCAGCGCACTCAAGAGATCGGATTGCGCATGGCCCTGGGCGCCTTGCCTGGAGATATCCTGCGGCTGGTGCTTCGCGAGGTGGTCTGGCTGTCTTCCATTGGATTGGCTCTCGGCCTGGGAACTTATCTGCTGATCGCGCGCCTGCTCACCGCCCTGGTCTACGGCGTCACTCCAGCCGACGTTTCCACCATTGTTCCCGTAATGCTCCTGCTGGGAGCGGTTGCCTTGGCGGCCGCATGGATCCCCGCCCGCCGGGCTGCCCGCATGGACCCCAGCATCTCCCTGCGAGACGAATAACAAAGCAGTTATGCACGCCGCCGGGCCCTTTCGCGTCACACTTATGTGACCCGAGCCGTACTATGGGTGTCGCTCGCGACCCTCGCCTTGGCCGGCGATTCCGACTTGAGCCGCGTGCTCAAAGGCGTGGAGGCCCGCTACAACCATGCCCACACGCTAAAAGTCCTTTTCGAAGAGACATATACGGTTCCCGGCCGCCCTCGCCGCAGTGAGCGTGGCGAGCTCACTTTGCGCAAACCTGGCCGCATGCGCTGGGATTACGCATCCCCCCTGGGAAAGCTGTTCCTCTCGGACGGACACGACGTTTTCCTCTATTCCCCCGACACCCGCCAAGTGGAAAAGATGAAGCTCAAGGAGAGCGAGGACATGCGCGCCCCGCTTGCGTTCCTGCTCGGTAAACTGGACTTCTCCAAGGAGTTCCGCGATTTTCAGATGTCCGCCGACCCCGCCGGCACGCTCCTCACCGCCATCCCAAAATCCGACCGTCTCCCCTACGAAAAGATCGAAATGCTGCTCCAGCCGGATTTCACCATCCGCCGCCTGGTGGTCACTGGACAGGATAAGTCTATTCTTTCCTTCCAGTTCGACAAAGAACAAGTGGATCCCGCGGTAAATGACGCAGTGTTCAAATTCCACATGCCGCCCGGCGCCACCATGGCGCCCGCCGAGGCTTCACAGTAATGTCGGAATGGGTCCTCAAGTACGCCGATGCCCGTGGCGAGATCCACCAGCAAGTGGCTGAAGCCACCTCCGAGCGTGAAATTCGCGACCGGTACTCCCAGCAGGGCTTTCTCGTATATTCCGTCAAACCACGCCGCGAGATCGCCGGCTTGCCCGTCTCGGTGGGCGGCGGCCGCAAGAAGAAGATCAATCTCGAAAAGTTCCTGATCTTCAACCAGCAGTTCGTGACCCTGATCCGAGCGGGTCTGCCCATTCTCAAAGGCCTGGACCTGCTGGCGGACCGACTTACCGATCCCAAACTCGGCGTCTACATCCGCAACGTGCGCGATGAAGTGAAGAATGGCGCCTTGCTCTCGGATGCATTCGGCCGCCAGAGCGTGTTCCCGCCTATTTACGTCACCTCCGTGCTGGCCGGCGAGAAGAGCGGCTCGCTGGACGAAGTGCTGGACCGCTTCATCACCTACCAGAAGTTGTCGCTGGCGGTTCGCAAGAAGTTGATGATGTCGTTGATCTATCCTGCGGTGCTCCTGGTGCTGGTGGTCTGCCTGGTGGTGTTCCTCATCACCTATGTGGTTCCCAATTTCGCTGAGCTGTACCGTGCCATGTCGGCGCAATTGCCCGCCGCCACGCGCATCCTGATCGCCATCGGCACCACCGCCCGCAGCTACATCCTTACTGGCATAGGCGTCCTGTTCGCCGCCGCTATTGCATTCCGCTTTTGGTCGAAGACCGACTCCGGGAAAGAGCGCATGGACCGCGTGAGGCTGCGCCTTCCGGTAGTCGGCGAGATCTGGATCAAATACCAGGTGGCGCAGTTTTCTCGCGTGCTCGGAACCCTGCTGATTGGCGGCATACCGCTGCTGCAGGCGCTGGATACCGCGTCCGCTTCGCTCGGCAATCTGCTACTCAAGAAAACTCTCGCCAAAGCCGGGCAGAAGGTAAAGGAAGGCGAAGCGCTCTCCGTGGCGCTCAAGGAAACCAAGATCTTCCCGGGCTTGTCCATCGACATGATTGAGGTGGGCGAATCCACCGGCGCGCTGCCCACCATGCTTTCGAGCGTGGCCGAATTCTATGAAGACGATGTAAATAACCGCATGACCGCGGCGCTCTCGCTGATTGAGCCCGCCATCATGCTGTTCATGGGCGCCTTTGTCACCTTTGTGCTGGTGGCGCTTTACCTGCCCATTTTCTCCCTGGCGGATACGTTGCGATAAGAGGAAACCATGGCCGTTAGCGATCGAATCAAATTCACCGACCCCGCCGAAGAAATCGACCAGGCTCGCAGCGTGGCTGCGCGCTACCGCTGCGAGTTCGTCGATCTGCGCGAGGTTCGGATTGACCATGACCTGTTCCACTCGGTCCCGGTGGATCTGATGTTCCGTTACAACTTCGTGCCCATCGCGGGGAGTAACGGCAACCTGGAGATCGCGCTGGCCGATCCGCGCAATCTGAACCTGATTGACGAACTGTCCATCCTGCTGCAGAAGAAGCTGCGCGTCAAGGTGGCCACGCTTTCGCAGATCTCCGATCTGCTGAAGAAAACCGAGCAGTCCCAGCGCGTGCTGGAGGAAGTAACGGAAGGCTTCGCGCTGGATTTGGTGGGCGAAGAAGAGAACCAGGACGAAACGCTTTCCATCGACAAGCTGACCTCCGGCGACAAAGCCATCGCGCCGGTGATCAAGCTGGTGGATACCACCATCTTCAACGCACTGGAACGCCGCGCCAGTGATATTCACATCGAAACTCGCGATCAGGAAGTGGCCATCAAGTACCGCATCGACGGCGTCCTGCACTATGCCATGCCACCCATCTCCAAGGAATGGCATTCCACGATTATTTCACGCATCAAGGTGATGAGCGAACTGGATATCGCAGAGCGACGCATTCCGCAGGACGGACGTTTTCGCGTGCGCTACAAGGGCCGCCTCATCGATTTCCGCGTTTCCATCATGCCCACCATCCACGGCGAGGATGCCGTGCTCCGCGTGCTGGACAAAGAGTCGATGAGCGAGAAATTCTCCAAGCTCAGCCTGGAAGTGGTGGGCTTCGCGGAAGACGATCTGACGAAGTTCCGCCGCTATATCAAGGAACCGTATGGCATGGTGCTGGTCACGGGTCCCACCGGCTCCGGTAAGACCACCACGCTGTACGCCGCGCTGAGCGAAATCAAGAACGACGAAGACAAGATCATCACCATCGAAGATCCGGTGGAATACCAGATCAAGGGCATCACGCAGATCCCGGTAAACGAAAAGAAGGGCCTCACCTTCGCGCGCGGTCTTCGATCCATTCTGCGGCATGACCCCGACAAGATCAAGGTGGGCGAAATCCGCGACCAGGAAACCGCGCAGATCGCCATCAACGCCGCGCTCACCGGCCACCTGGTTTTCACCACCGTCCACGCCAATAACGTTCTCGACGTGCTGGGCCGCTTTCTCAACATGGGCGTGGAAGCTTACAACTTCGTTTCGGCGTTGAACTGCATCCTGGCCCAGCGCCTGGTCCGCGTGATCTGCCCGCACTGCAAGCACCGGGTGGAATACCCCGAGTCGTACTTAATCGAAAGCGGATTGAAGCTGGAGGAATGGCGCGACATCGTGTTCTACGAAGGCGCGGGCTGCTTCGAGTGCGGTAATACCGGATTCCGGGGCCGTACCGCGATCCATGAATTGCTGGATCTCAGCGAGCGCATCCGCGAAATGATTCTGGACAAGCGCCCGGCTTCTGAAATCAAGCGCGCCGCCGGCGCCGAGGGCATGACCTTTCTTCGCGAATCGGCTCTCGAAAAGGCGCGTACCGGCGTCACCACTCTCAAGGAGATCAATAAGGTCACCTTCATCGAAGGCTGAACATCCGCCATGCCCACGCTCTCCCATCTGATCCCCACCGGCCTCATCCCGGCCGGACTGTTGGCGGATCCGCCTCCGGCCTTTGCCTTCGAGCTTTCGGAAACCGGAATCGCTTTCGCGCGCATCGGCGGGACGCCCCAAATCCAGTTCCAGCCGTTCTCGGCGCCGCTGATTTCGGTGTCGCCGGTGCGCGATAACATTCATGACGCCGAAGGCCTGGCCGCCTGCATCCTGGGCCTGCTCCCCCCGGGCGGCGCGCGCAAGAAACGCGTGGCCCTGATTGTTCCGGATTATTGCGCGCGCGTGGCGGTCCTCGATTTCGACGCCTTCCCCGCCGACGCCGAGGAGCAACTGGCGCTGGTCCGTTTCCGGATGAAGAAGAGTGTCCCGTTCGACATCGAATCGGCCATCGTAAATTACCACGCCCAGCCCCGTGCGGGCAGCGGCGCGAAGATTGACGTGGTAGTGGCGGTGATGGCGCATGAGATTGTCACGCGTTATGAGACGCCGTTCCTGGCCGCGTCGCTCCAGCCCGGATTTGTCACCACATCCTCGCTCGCGATGCTGAATCTGGTTACGCCGGGCGGTCTCACGCTGGTGGCCCGGCGTTCTTCGCGAACTCTCACCGTGATCGTTCTGGATGGTTCCACGCTTAAGCTGGTGCGCTGCATCGAAACCGAAGAGGGCAGCACCGGCGAAGTGGAAGCGGTGCTGCTTCCCACCATGGCCTACATCGAAGATGAGGTGAAGGCCGCGCCGCAGCGCTTGCTGCTCGCCGGATTCGGACACGAGACGGAAGAACTTGGCCGCCACTGGAGCGATCAGTGGGGCCTGACCGTCGAACGGCTGCGCTCGCGCTTCGGAGCGCCGGGTCCCGCCGATGCCGGCCTTTATGGCTACCTGGAGTCATTGGACTAAACCATGGCCATTCGCGTACCCATCAACCTCGCCAGTGACCCGTTCCGCAGGGACCGTCCCGTGCTGGTGGCCTCCGTTGCGTTAGGCGCCGTGCTGCTGGTGGTTCTGGTGTTTCAGATCTTCACCATCGTTTCCGGGCGCCGCCAGGCTGCCGATACCCGCGTGGTCATCAACCGCCTGGACGCGCAAATGAAAACCGTGGATGCCGAGCAGCACAAACTCGACGCCACGCTGCACCAACCGCAAAATTCCGAGGTGCTGGAGCGCAGCGTGTTCCTGAACAGCCTCATCCAGCGCAAGTCCATCAGCTGGACGCGCATCTTTTCCGATCTGGAAAAGGTAGTGCCGCACAACGTCCGGCTGGTCTCCGTCCGCCTGCCCCAGGTGGATACGGAAAATCTGGTTCAACTCGACATGGTGGTGAGCGCCACGGACGCCGTGCCTGTGCTCGATCTGCTCCGGAAACTCGAACAGTCTCCCCAGTTCGGCCCCGCCACGGTTTTGAATTCGCTGCCCCCGTCCCAAACCGATCCGTTCGTTCGTTATCACCTGCAGGTGAGTTATGCCCAAAAACTTTAGCCTCTGGCCGCCCAACAATCCGGGGAACATCGTACGGCTGGCGCTGGTGCTGCTGGTGGCCGCCAATCTGGTCTGCGCCTGGTTCGTTTTCCGCCCTGCCGGCGGATCGCCGGAAGACTTGCGCCGCCAGGCCGCCGACCTCAACGCGCAGCTCAAGCAGCGCCGCGGCCTGCTAGACCGCACCCGCGTGTTGGCCGGCAACGTGGATACCGGCCGCGGCGAAGGCGATAGTTTCATGCGCCAATATTTTCTCCCGCGCCGCACCGCCAATTCCATCATCATCACCGAGCTTTTTGAAGCCGCCAAAACGGCCAAATTGAAGCCCAAGGAAAGCGCCTTTTCCACTGAGCCCGTGGAGGGCAGCGACACCCTGACGCAAATGCGTATTTCGGCCAACTTCGAGGGCAGCTATGCGGACGTCATTCGCTTCATTAACCTGCTGGACAAATCCAGCCGGCTGGTGATTATCGAGAGTCTCAGCGCCACGCCGCAGCAGGGCGGCATGGTCTTGAACGTTACGCTGAAGCTCGACACCTTTGTGACCGAGGATGGTTCCGCGGCATGAACTTGAAACTGCAAGGCGTCGGCGCGGAGCCGAAAAAGATCGCGGTGCTGGCAGCCCTGGCGCTGGTGGCCCTGTACCTGTACTTCTCCAGCGGACCGTCCAGCAGTACGTCCAGCGTTCCCCCGCAGTCGCCCATCACCGCCCCGCCCGCTCCCAATATCCAGCGCCCCGCCGCCCGGCCGGTCACCCGGATTCGCCCCGGTCAGTCCGACAGCCCGCGCATGCAGCTCGAATACCGGCCATCGCTCAAGCCCAAAAATGTGGATCGCGCCAATATAGACCCGCGCCTGCACACCGACTTGCTCGAAAGACTGCGAGCCGTCACAGCCGACGGCACCGGATCGCGTTCCCTGTTCGATTTTTCCGCGGCCGCCAAAACCGAAAGCGTTAAGATCGACAAGGAACCGCCGAAGGTTGCCGTGGTCCGGCCTTTTGTTGGTCCCAAGCCGCCCCCACCGCCGCCGCCTCTTGCGAGCCCGCCCGCCGCGCCCCCCATACCTCTGAAGTTTTACGGCTTCGTGAACCGCTCCCGCGCCGGCGTCAAAAGCGCGTTCTTTCTGGATGGCGACGACATCATCGTCGCCTCTGAAGGCGACCTGATCAAGAAGCGCTACAAGATCGTCAGCATTGGGCTAAACTCGGCGGTAGTGGAGGACACGCAGTTCAAGAACAACGCCCGCCAGACGCTGCCGCTCACCGAGGAGCAAACCGGATGACCCGCCGCAAGCCCGAATCGGGTTTCGCCATGCTCATGGTGTTCGTGCTGGCGGCCGCCATCGCGATCACGCTCTATATGGAGATGCCGCGCGTGGTGTTTGAATCCGAGCGCGCCAAGGAACAGATTCTGGTGGATCGCGGCAACCAGTATAAGCGCGCCATCCAGCTCTATGTCCGCTACAACATGATCCACAGCCGCGTGGCCAAGTACCCCACCAAGATCGACGACCTGGAAAGCACCAACAACATGCGTTTCCTGCGCCATCGCTACAAGGATCCGCTGACCGGCAAGGACGAATGGAGGCTGATCCATATCGGCCCCACCGGACAGCTCACGGATTCGCTGGTCCAGAAGTTCGATCCGCTGAAGGACAAGGACAAAGACAAAGGACTCACCGCCGGCAACACCAGCGGCGATCCCAACTCGGCCGTCGATCCGCAGACCGGCCAGCCGATATGGGCGCGCGGGCGTCCCAGCGATAAAGTTCTCAGCGGGGCCGGCGGTCCGCCTCCCGCTCCGGAAGATCCCAACGCCCCGCTCCAGCCCGCGCAGCCGCCGCAGCCCGTGTACGCCGGTCAGCCCGGCTATCCGCAACAGCCCGGTTATCCGCAACAGCCGGGCTATCCGCAGCAGCCGGGTTATCCGCAGCAGCCCGGCCAGCCAGGGATCCCGCAATATCCTCAAGTTCCAGTGAGCCAGCAGCCCGGCTTTGCCCCGCAGCCCTATCCGAATCAGCCCTATAATCCGCTGCAGCCCAACCAGCCAGGCACTCCGGGCCAGCCTTTTAATCCCGGCCAGCCTGGCCAGCCCAACACTGCCGCGGGACTCATCTCGCAGATTCTGACGACGCCGCGACAGCCACCAGCGGGCATCGGCTATCCGGCGCCCGGCGGATTTCCGCAGCAGCCTGGCCAGCCCGCCAGTCCCAATAGCGGCTTCGCGTTCAATAACAATACCCGCGGCAATGCCGGGACCTCCAGCAACACTCCATCCAACAACCTCAGTGGAGGCGCAGGCGGCATCGCGGGCGTCGCCAGCACCGGCTCCGGCTCCGGAATCAAGGTGATCAACGATCGCCAGAAGTTCAAGGAGTGGGAGTTCGTCTACGACTTCACCAAGGACAAAACCATGGGTGGAGGCGTTCAGAACCCGCAGCAACAAAACCCGCTCCAACAGAACCCGCAGCAACAGAACCCGCAGCAGCAACCCAACCGCCGTTTACCCGGCAGCGGCCAGTAAATCGGCCGTCCTTTTCGGATCGGACCCAGGATGTTATTATTGTGCCTGCCCGTGGAGTCTGAGACTCCACCGAATGGAGGTTTCTCTTGGTCCAAGTAATTCTGAATCAGCAAAATGGCCCCCTGCCGCTTACGGCGTCGTTCAACGCGCCTACCGATGGTCCGTGCTGGCTGGTAGTATCCGGTTCGGTATGGACCCAGACACCGAATCTGGCCATCGGTATCGAGGTCTCGCTCGACGGCAACCCCGTCGGTTCGGCTTCCATCTTTTCCAACACCCCATCCACGCATCGTGCGGTGGTTCCAACTTATATTCCTGTCACCCTCAGCATCGGCCCACACCAGTTGTTCCTCGGGTCGGCGACCCCCGGCACGATCTCCGATGGCAATGACTTTTTCACCGCCGTCCTTGAGTACTAGCGTCATCGCCGGATCCGTCGAAAGCTTGTGGCGCTACCCGGTGAAGAGCATGCGCGGCGAAGAATTGCAGGAAGTCTTTGCAGGATTCGCCGGCGTATATGGCGATCGTCTTTATGCCTTTCGCAGTGCGGCATCACCGCCGGGGTTCCCCTATTTGACGGCGCGGGAGCAGGAGGAAATGCTGCTGTACAGTCCGGCGTACCGGTATCCGGAGCGTATGGCCAGACCAGTCAATCTCCCCGAGGCTGAGGCGATGGGGTCCGGACTCACGCCGGTCTACGGGGACTCCGCCGATCGCGAGCTGGAAGTCCAGACACCGGCCGGCGAGAAGCTCGGGATTGACGATCCCCGGTTAATCGGCATGCTGCGCACGCGCATCAGCCCGTTGCATGAGCTGACCTTGCTTCGGTCTGACCGCGCGATGACGGATTGCCGGCCCATCTCGATTATTTCACTTCAGACCGTCCACCAGCTTGGCCAGGAGTTGGGCGTCGAGCTTGACCAACGGCGTTTCCGCGCGAATGTCTTTATCAACCTCGGCTCCGGGACCGCTTTCGGAGAAAACGAGTTCGTGGGCCGAAGGCTGAGGATGGGAGCCAAGGCGATCGTCATGGTGCTTCAGCGCGACACGCGCTGCAAGATGATCACCCTTGATCCCGATACTGGCAAGGCCAACCCGGACATCATGCGGCTGCTCGCCCGAGACCATGAGAGCAAGGCGGGGGTCTACGGAGCGGTCTTGGCCGAAGGGATCGTCCGTCCAGGCGATGAGATCGCGCTGCTGAATTAAAGCCCCATTTCGAGGAGTCCGTTTAATGAGAATAAGCCTGTGGCGCTGGTTCGTGGTGGTGCCCGCGCTTCTCGCGGTGGGTTCAGCTGCCGTTCCCCTGAAAGTTGGCGACAGCTTCCCGGCCGTTGCCGGTGAGACGCTTTCAGGAAAGATGCTGACGCTCCCAGCGGGCACCGCGGGCAAATCCGCCATCGTTGTCTTTTCCTTCAGCCGTGTGGGCGGGAATGACGCCCGTCAGTGGAACGATCGTGTGGCGTCCGACACCGGCATGCGCGGGATTACATCGTTCACCCTGATGATGCTGGAGTCCGTTCCCCGCATCCTCCGCGGCATGGTTTCCTCAAGCATCCGCAAGCAAGTGCCCCCCGCTATGTACGATCGCTTCACGTTCATATTCCGGGATGAGGCGATTTGGAAGCAGCGCCTTGCGGCATTCGATGACAAGCACGCGTACGTACTGCTGATTAACGATGCGGCCCGTATTTGTTGGATGGGTTCGGGCCGTTTCAGCGATTTGGCATTCCAGCAACTGAAGGAAGCTGTTTTGCGGGCGAGACAATAGAACCCTCTCGCCGCGCCCAACCCCTGCAAAAATCAAAAAGCCCGACCCGGCTTCCCGGATCGGGCCTCTGCTTCAACTTGCGCGCACTCTGACGTCAGGCGACGTGCTGTCCCCTGTAACGGCTGATAATTCCATTCATCTGGTCCTTTAAGTGCAACTTCAGCTTCTTCAGCCGATGCTCCTCGATCTCCTCTTGCGGAGTCAAGTGACTCTTGGCTTCCAAAGCTTCCAGTTGCACGTGGTACTGTGAGTGCTCTTTGGCCAGACGCCGGAACTCTTCATCCGATTCCATCAGGTGCGCCTTCAATTCGTCCTGCGTGTTCTCCATCAGGGTCTTTCTCCTTTGTGAGGTTGCCACGCCGAGTCCGTTCGGTCGGTTTGCGAGGCTCGGTGGGACGGTCGGTTCGTACATTAATATAAGCCGGGGATCCTGAGCAGGCCCCCTGCACTTGTGACAGTATCATGAATAAATCCTCATGACAATCCCCGTTTCCGGCGGATTCTCGTAGTACCCCGGACGCTCCCCCACTTCGTCGAATCCCAACCCACGGTAAAGTCCCCGGGCCATGGTGTTGGATTGCCGGACCTCGAGAAAGTGCGTCCCCGGCCCCTGCTCCAGCGCACGCCGTATCAGCGCCGTCGCGACGCCCTGCCGCCGGAATTCAGGATCCACCGCGAGATTCAGAATCTCGCGCTCGCCTTGGTCAATTCTGCGCGACACCATAAACCCGGCGACCCGCATCCCGGCCAGCGCTACCTCGCATTCGAACGTCAGATAGTCTTCGGGCAGCCACTGGGATGCTTCGGGCGCGGTTGCCTGTATGGCCGTAATTGCCGGAATGTCGCGCGCTGTCGCCCGGCGAATCCTTACCTCCCTGTGGACCAGATGCTTGGGCAAATCGCGTTGCAACGCGCCTATCCGCTTCCAATCGAAGCCGCGCTCCACGTGGATGCGTCCCGCCGCGGACATCCGGTCTCGAAGCTCCGCATCTCCCAGCAGCAGGACCACCGCATCGGCGAACGCAGCGGCGCTATCCGCCACCCACACATCCGATTCATGCCGCAGTCCCAGCCCGGCGCAGCCCGAGCTTGTGGAAACCACCGCCCGCCTCATCGCCAGCGCCTCCAGGACCTTCAAGTTGGTTCCCGCCGAAACCAGCGTCGGAACCACCACCACGTTCGCCGCCGCGTACAACGGCCGCACATCGCCGACAAAGCTGAGCAATTCGATACCGGGATCCTCGGGAATAGCGGGAAGTCCGGTCTGCTCCCGCCAGTGGATCAGCGGATCGGGTCCAGCCACCACCACCACCGACGCCTCTGGCCGCCGGGTTTTCACCAGTGGCCAGATCTCCTCCAGGAAGAATCGCCACGCCACTACGTTCGGAAAATGCCGGAACGAACCCACGAACAACAGCCGCTCCCCGGGCTGCTCAACCGTGGGGACGAATCGATCCAGATCCACGCCGTTCGGAATGGTCACGCCCGATCCCAAGGTTTGCCGGTCCTCCTCGGACATCACCACCACGCGCTTGTACCGCGCGGCCCAGTGCTGCTCGAAGCGCCGCCAGCGCCACGCGTCCCACCAGCTTTTGAGCGAAGGCCGGCGCCGGTGCACCTGTGTGTAAAGCTGCCAGGTCAAGTCATGCGCCACCAGGATCTCCCCGCGATACGGCGCCAGAAACGTATACTCCACCTGCAGCGTCTCCAGCTTCCAGTCGCGCCGTTTTTGCCGCAGCAGCTGGTGCATGGCCGGCGAATCGAATTCCCGCGCTTCAGGCGGCGCCAGCGTGGACCAGCGCGGCTCGCGATAGCGCGGCTTGTCCACCATGAAGATCCCCGCGCAGTACGGTAGCAGCGGCTGGATATCCTCCAGCACCTGCCCGTCGCGAAAAGAGAACAGGAACACGTCGTACCCGCTCGCCAGCTCGCGGATCAGATGAAAGATTCGCACCGCTCCACCGTGCGAGAGCGGATACGGAAAATACGGCGTCAGCACTCCGATACGGCGCCGTTCCACCGACGGCTCGCGTCCCTCCGTCTCATAAACCTGGACCGGATACACTGACCGGTCTTTCTTCCACGGCGCCAGCCAGCGCGGCCGCAAATAGATCCGGTCCAGCGCCACGCCCCGCAGAAACAGCAGCGACGCGATCCAGGTCCGCAATCGAAGATGATGCCGCTCCAGCGCCCGGTTGTAGGCCAGTATCCGTCCCGGCGCCAGCAGAAAAGCCGCCCGCCGAAGCCGGCCATAGCGCCGGTCACCCGTAAAGAGCACCGGCGCCAGCCCGATGCGTAGTCCCGCGAAGCGCCGTCGAAGCTGACGGTAGAGGTTCCACGCCGATCCTGGCTTCAACTCGTCCAGCTGAACCAGGAAATGCCGCCTCCCAGGTTCCAGCTCGCGAACCTCCGCCGCCATCCGCTTGCTCAAGTCCGCAGGACCGCTCGCAAATGCAACCACCACCGCTTCAGGATCCTTGCCCAGCAGTCCGAATACAATCTTCTTGATCTGATTCTTCAACGGAACTCGACGGCCACGGCCTCACCGGCGGTGCCCAGCTTCTTATCCGGCTTCGGCGCGTACCGCACCGTCACCGCGCGCGGAGGCCGCTGGGCGCCGCATCCCAGCGTCTTCACGCCGCCCCCCGAAAGCACGATCTGTCCCGGATCCCGCACCAGCAGTTGCACCAGCACGTCATCCGCGCCTCGCACTACCAGCCGCGCCTGGCGCCCCAGGCAATCCATACGCTCCAGAGTCCCCGAAACCTTCCCCGCGGCCTCCGGACCGCTCCACCACTCCTCCACTTTTCCCGCCGGCTTTGACCCGTCCGCGTTCAACTTTTTATTGGCCTTGTCCTCCGCCGCGTGGATATCCGCCATGCTGGCCTGCTTCACGCGATTGATATCGCGCTCCCGTTCGCTCGATTCGCGCTTGCGTTCCGACGCTTCAAAATCGGCTCGCTCCCGCTCCACTTCCAGCCGCTCGCGCCGGATGCGCTCGCGCTCCGCGTCATTGGCCGAAGCCCGTTCCGCGCCCGCCCAGGCCTTCTGAGCTTCCACAAACTGCTTCGCGTCGATCTGCGCCCGCGCCAGTTCTTCCCACGCCGCCGCATTCCGCGGATCGAGTTTGCAGGCCTTTTTGAGAAAGTCCGCTTTGCGCCCGGCGTCTTTCTCGAGCTGCGCCAGCCGGTGCGGAACTTCCGCCCAGCGCGGATTCAACTCGCCCGCCTTCAGCAGCTCTTTGCGCGCGGCCGCTTCCTCGGATTCAAGCGACGCCAGCCCGGCCCACGTGCGCGCGTTCTTGCTGTCGGCCTTCACCGCCGCTTCCAGCCGCTTTCGCGCCTCGGCCGGATCCTTCTTCGCCAGGGCGATCAGCCCCAGCCCTTCGTCCGCCTCCAGACCCTGCATCGCCCCATACGCCGCGAGCGCCTGCTCGGAGCCCGTGGACAGCAGTAGATCCGCCTTGGCCAGTTTCACGTCGTTGCCGGTAGCGGGCTGCACGTGCAAATCCCGCGTGGGACTCAGCGTTCTTCCCGAAACACTCGTGGTGGAGAAGTTCCCCGCCTTCCAGTAAGCGTCTACTTCGCGCTCGATCTCGGCCGCGCTCTTCTCGAACGCATTGCGGCAGGCAGGTTCCAGGTCCGGAATCTGCTCCAGATTCGAGATCATTACCCGCATCCGCCCGCGATAATCGAACTTCGTGGCCAGCAATTGCATGCGAGCCCAGTCCCGTGTACGCTCGGGCGTGGGCGGTGGCTCGCCCAGTGTGAGGTGTGTCCCGCTCACTTCCAGCGTCGAAAATAAAGTGAGCAATCCGTCCTCGATTCCCGCCGGCAGCCGGTTCGTGTTCGGCCACAGCAGCAGCCGCCCCAGTTCGCGCAATTCAGTGCCTGAAAACGATTGCTTCTCGCCGATGCCGGCCATCACGGCATCGCGTCCCAGCGCGAACGCCGCCCCGCGCCCGCTCTTGAGCACCAGCACCCGCACCGGCCAAACGGGCAAGAGATCCGGCTTTCCCAGCGTCACCCGCAGCGCCTCCCGGAACTGCTCCAGATACGCCAGCCGTTCCTGCACCGCCCGGTCCCCCGCATCGCTCAGCACCGTGAACGGCCCGCTATGCGCTTGCACCCAGCGCTCCTCGGCGGACGCCATCCCCGCGAGCCACAAGACAAACATCACTCGCCCGATCACGTGCCTATGGTAACTCGGCAAAAAGCTGAAGGGTGCCTGGTTTGATACAATAATAAATGGATGTACGCCCTCCCTCCGCCCGCGCGGACGTTATTCTCTCCCCTTGTACCCGAATGAAGATCAGCGTTCAGATCAGCCGAGGAATCGAATCCCTGTTCGGGACCCGCGATGAAAACATCCGGATCCTGGAGAGCGGCTTAAGCGTCACCACGCGACTGCTCAATGACTGCCTGGAAATCGAAGGCGATGAGCCCAACGTTATCCGCACCGCCAGCATCCTCGAAGATTATTTCGCGCTGATCCTGGAAGGCCAGACCTTCAACGGCGATCTCAACAGCTACCTCCGCGTGGTCGCGCAAGACCCTGAAGTAACCCTCCGCAGCCTGGTGCACAGCGGCCGCCAGCGCAACTTCGGCAAGAAAGTCCTGGCCCCCAAGACCGTCAACCAGCGCCGCTACGTCGAAGCCATTGAACGGCATGACCTGGTCTTCGGCGTGGGCCCCGCCGGCACCGGCAAAACCTATCTCGCCGTCGCCATGGCCGTCTCCGCGCTGCTCAACAAGCGGGTTAGCCGCATCGTGCTCACCCGTCCCGCCGTTGAAGCCGGCGAGCGCCTCGGCTTCTTGCCTGGCAATCTCCAGGAGAAGGTCGACCCGTACCTCCGCCCGCTCTATGACGCCCTCTACGATATGCTGGAAGCCGAAAAAGTGGAGAAGCTGCTTGAGCGCCTGGTGATTGAAGTGGCCCCCATCGCCTTCATGCGCGGCCGCACGCTCAATGACAGCTTCATCATTCTCGACGAAGCCCAGAACAGCACCGCCGAACAGATGAAAATGGTGCTGACCCGCCAGGGCTTCAATTCCAAAATGGTGGTTACCGGAGACCTCACCCAGATCGATCTCCCCACCGGCAAGCGCAGCGGACTCAATGACGCTGTCGAAGTTCTGCGCGGCGTGGAAGGCATCAGCTTTGTCCATTTTGACGATCGCGACGTGGTCCGCCACAGCCTTGTTCAGCGGATCGTAAAGGCTTACGAGCGCCACCAGGAAATGGCCGCCGGACGCCAGTTAACTTTCAAGCTTTCCGAGGATGCGGCCACCCCGCCCCCGCCGGAGGCCAATCCACCGCAGGCGGGCGATCCGCCGGAAATCACGCTTCCCTGACAGCCTCCATGCCCGACGAGCAGTCGTCCGTGCTGTTCCATTGCGTGCCTCGCGGCATTCTGCGCCGTCCCTTGCGCGCGTTCGCGCTGCGCCTGCAGGACGAAGTATCCGGAGGCCGCCCGTTCTGCTGCCTCATCAGCGGCGACGCGGAGCTGCGCCGGCTCAATCGCAAGTTCCGCCGCAAGGACACCGCCACCGACGTCCTCTCGTTCCCTTCCGGCGCGGCCGGACGGTTTCTCGGCGAGGTGGCTATCTCATTCGAGCACGCCCGCCAGCA